>PLTD01000230.1 GCA_003165335.1 Rhodospirillales bacterium
TCACGCAAAAAACGGCTCTTCGGTCACTATGACCAATTCCGATTAATGGTGGAATTCAAAATCCGTGCCAGTCGCCGTTTTTCGATCGCGGCCGCAGAACTGCGCCGAACTATCCCGAAGCGGTGGCCCCGGGCTGTGTTGCAGCGCCTAATATTTAGACACTCGGTCTCCATGAGATTGGGATGCGACAAGACTCTATAGAGATCATTCGGGCCTCAGCCGCACTTTGCCTCAGCGTAAGCCAGGAATTTCATATGGCCGCGGTGCTACCCAGGATCGAGACATTTTCCCTTAAGTGATTTAAAGCTAAAGGAAAAACCGGGCTAAAAAAACTAAGAATCCTGATAGGTGGGCCCCAATCGAATAGGTTTGTCTATCGTTTGGGCATAATGTCTAAAAACGAAGCAGAATATAAAGAAATTATAAAGCCGAAGTTTGCCACTTTTATCATATTGGTGAATAGAGGACTCCTCTTTAACGGCTATATGATTAAAAATATCTCCAATTATATTATATATGGGGCAATCAAATACATTAAAATCTGATTCAGAAAGCGCATTAAAAGAATCATAAAATGATATTTATTTTCAAACTGGTCATGATGCCCGAAAGAAAAGCCAACTCATTGATCTAACGTCATAGTTTTGATTTAAACATAAAAATATCATTAACATTCGTCCGACATAACATTAATAAATTATAACGATACTAAATAATATCATTAATAATAAATACACACCTTAATGCGAGAAATTATAATATATGTCTCCTAATATCCTTAATAATAAAGTGATATAATCAGAATTGATATTTTATTTGGTTACGTGATTGTCTTGCTGCACCGCAGAAATTGGCATGATGATTGCTAATTAGTCTGGCGATGGGGTCGGCCCCCTGCGGAAGTCCGGGTTCTTATTTGCAATCGCAAGTCAGGCCGAGAATCTGCAGCGGGTCGACGTCGAAGTTATGTGGGCACTCAAACAAGGACAATCTGAAATGTCAGTATCTGTCAGGTTAGCATCCGCCGAGATCGGCAATGACAAGGTCGTAAAATTAACGACAAAACAAAGTTCTATCCGTCGTCTGGCTCTGTCGACGGCCATGTCTGTGATCTTTCTCGGCGGTTTGCAGCATGCCGCACTCGCACAGGCGTATCCGACCAATTACCAGGTGTTCTTTGATTTCGATCATGCGGATCTGACGCCGCAGGCGGTCAAGATCGTCGATGAAGCCGCTGCAAACGCCGCGGCCGGGAAAGTCACCAACATCGATGTAACCGGATATACCGATACTGTAGGCTCAGACGTCTATAATCTGCGACTGTCAAAGCGCCGCGCGCTGACTGTTCAAGCTGAGCTGACGAAGCAAGGCATTCCGGCCAGCGAGATCGCAATTTTCGCCAAGGGCAAGCATGACTTGCTGGTGCCCACTGCCGACGGTGTCAAGGAACCTCAGAATCGACGGGTTCAGATCGTCTATGCCGGCGCCCCCGGAGCAGCCCCTGCGGCCGCAGCGACGCCCACAGCCGCCGGCTGCACTGGCGAAGTCGACCCCTATAAGAATTATGCATGCCTAGATTCCTATCTCGGCGACGGCTTCTTCGATCGCTTCATCAACTACTACAAGCTCGAGTGGGGTCAGGCAGGTCCGCCCAGCGATCCGAACGCGCCGTCGTCGAGGCGCGATGGATGGCCGGCTACACCTGAGAGCACTCCGCCGATGCCCTTCACCGAATGGCCTTACGGCGGCGTAACCCCGATCGGCGTGACCCGCAGCGGCTCTGTCGACAGCCCGTTCATGAACGCGATCAGCAACACCTCGGTCGGCGAATGGATGAACGATAACGGCTTTCAATTCTATGGCTGGGTCGATCCCGGCATGAATGTGAGCAGCAACACGACGCGGCCGGGCGGCAATGCGCCGATCGCCTATGCCTATACGCCGAACACCGTTCAACTCGATCAGCTTGTCTTTTACTTAGACCGCTTCCCGGACACGGTTCAGACCGATCACATCGATTGGGGCATGCGCCTGTCGGCGATCTATGGCGAAAACTACCGCTATACGACGTCTTATGGCCTCGCCAGCTACCAGTTGCTTAAGGACAATAAGGTCAACGGCTACGACTTTCCGATGCTTTACGGGGAACTCTACATCCCCTATGTCGCGGAAGGGCTGATGCTGCGCCTGGGTCGTTACATCTCACTGCCGGATATTGAAGCGCAACTTGCGCCCAATAACTACATGTACACCCACTCGATGACCTATACTTTCGATAACTATACGAATGAGGGTCTTCAGGCATCCTTATTTGTTACAAAGGCTCTTATGGTCCAATTGGGTGTCAGTGTCGGCACCGAGGCAGTGTTTACTCACCTCAGTGAGAAACTGCACAATCCCGACCCGAATCCGCTCTATCCTGCCAATTATTTCTCCAAGGACCCTGGCGCCAAACCGTCGATAACCGCCTGCGTTCGCTATACCTGGAACGACGGCAACGACAATATTTATCCCTGCGCTGACGCCATCAACGGCGGCCAGTGGGGATATAATAATATTCAATGGTATGGGACGACCTATTACCACAAGTTCAACGACCAGTGGCACGTCTCGTTCGAAGTCTATGACATCCACGAGAACGGCGTACCCAACCTGAATAACCCGATAGCGACCGCTGCCGTCGCAAATGGCGGTACCCCGTTCTCGCCGCAATATATTCCTTATAATGCGCCAGGCTTGGCCAACTGCCATAGCGCGACGGTGCTCAGGTGCCGGGCGACGGCAATCGGTACGGTATTGTACCTGAACTATCAGTTATCGCCTTTGGACAATATCTCCTTCCGTCCCGAGTATTACGACGACGAGGAAGGGCAACGCACCGGAACGAGAGCCCGCTATGTCAATCTTGGAATTGGCTGGCAGCACTGGTGGTCGCCTCAGATCGAGGTGCGTCCTGAGATCGATTGGGACCGGTCTCTTGGTGGAAATGCCTTCAACGGCAATTCCAACGCAGGCATCCCCGGCAACAAAAACTACACGGTTTTGTTCGCCGGCGATCTGATCGTCCATTTCTAGAAATCGGGACGCATGAGGAGTCGATAGATGTCGGCAAATCATCAATGGCGGAGGCGGCGATCGGCCGCCCCGCTTTCCCTGGCGATCGTGGATCACGACACCAAGAGATTCACGATCGAGGGTCCCATCGACTGCGAGGAGCCTTGGGTGAGCGAAATTCGCCGGGCTCAACGGGCAGGCAGAAATATAAAATTCTCTATCGCGGATAATGTAAAAATAAGGAGGGACATAATTAATAAACATAACGCCGGAGATTACGATTATTGGCCGCCTAATTCCATAATACTGATCTGAGTATTTCAGGCTTTATTATTTACTACTTAGAATCCTGAAAGGATGTTGACATGTTGAAAATAAATGCAGTGTCATTGGCCGTCGCGATCGTTGGCTGCGGCATAGTCGGACAACCCGCTCAGGCCCAACCGGTCCTGAAAAGCGAAACCTGCCAGGGCGCACTAAGCTCCCTTATGAGTGAATGGAACGCCATTTCCTTCGCTGCGCCTTCCAAGCCTGGGCAAGGATACGTGTCGGGTCGTAACGGCCATGTCACCTCCGGTGGGCAGTTCAATTACATGCAGGGTCAGATCCGTCAGGCCCATGCGGCCTGCGAGAGGGGCGATGGCGCATCGGCGTTGCAGCATATCAGCGCCGTTCGCGACCTTCTCGATCGGACCGCTAAGCCGAATGGCTGAACTTGGGCTGATCAGGTCTTCGCGCACTCGTCTGGTGCCTTAGGGGCTTGGGACGAGTGCGTCGAACCTTCGATATCGGCCGATCCAAAAATTATCGGCGGCTAGGCCCTCTTGGGCGTCTGCGCCTGGCGTACTGCTTAGAAAGTCGAACCGTTATGAACGAAACACTTCCACCCCAGAAACTGCTGCAAACTCGATCTCTTCCCGACCGCAAGCAGGTGTCGATCCTTGTCCGGGTTGCACTGGGTGTCGTTCTGGTTGTGGCGGTCTTCCTTGTGGTCAAAAGTTTCCTGACCCCGCGCGAGGTCGCGCAGACTGCGCCTGAGCCTGGCACGTTCATGCCGACGAAGGATCAGGCTGCGGGTTTCAAGGTCGCGCCTGTGGCTGTGATGAGCTTTCACAGCCTGCAGATCACCGACGGAAAGATTGCGACCAACGACGATACGACGACGCCGGTATTTTCGCCCTATTCGGGTCGGGTAACGCGGTTGATCGCCAAGGCGGGGGATGTCGTCAAACAGGGTCAACCGCTGTTTGCGATTCAGGCGAGCGAGTTCGTGCAGGCGCAGAACGATCTTATATCGGCTCTGTCGGGTCTGAAGACGGCTGAGGCGCAACTCAAGTTGGCTGAAGCCAACGAGAAGCGGCAGCACGAAGTTTACGACGCGCGCGGTGGCGCATTGAAGGATTGGCTGCAGAGCCAAAGCGATCTGGTGAATGCGCAAGGTACGCATCGCACGGCGGAGATCGCGCTGGCCGCGGTTCGCAACCGTCTGCGCATTCTCGGCAAGACGGACAGCGAGATCGGCGCGATCGAAAGCGCGCCTGATTCCCTGAAGATGAGTGCCGAGGTGCTGGTTCCGGCGCCGGTTGGGGGCACCGTGATCCAGCGGCAGATCAGCGTGGGGCAATATATCAACAGTGCGGCCAATGGGGCTGCGAACCCGGTCTATTCGATCGGCAATCTTTCCTCGGTGTGGCTGGTCGCCAATGTGCGTGAGGTCGACGCGCCGACCATGCAGGTCGGGCAGGCGGTCGAGGTCAAGGTGCTGGCCTATGCGGATCGGAGCTTCAAGGCGCACCTGACCTATGTCGGTGCGGTGGTCGACGACAACACGCGCCGCGTGATGGTTCGCGCGGAGGTGGAGAATGCCGACGGTGCGTTGAAGCCTGAGATGTTTGCAAGCTTCCGGATCGTGACCAGCGGCGACAGCCAGGCGCCCGGCGTGCCGGAGAGCGCGGTCGTCTATGAGGGGGACACGGCCCATGTCTGGGTCGCGCGCGACGACGGCAAGATCCTTCTGCGTCCGATCAAGGCCGGCCGGACGATGGACGGGATGGTCGAGGTTCTGGAGGGTCTGAAGGCCGGGGACAAGATCGTCACGAGCGGAACCCTGTTCATCGACCGCGCCGCCGACAACGCCTGATCCAGTATCGACAGGAAATCAGATTATGAATGCCATCGTCGCCTTCGCTCTGAAGCAGCGGGTCCTTGTCGCCATATTGCTTGTCTTCTTTTTGGCGGCTGGCGTGTTCGCCTTCTTGAACCTGAATATCGAAGCCTACCCCGATCCGGTGCCGCCGCTTGTGGAAGTGGTGACGCAGAGTACGGGCCAGTCGGCCGAGGAGATCGAGCGCTATATCACCATCCCGATCGAAATCCAGATGGCGGGCGTGCCGAACGTCAAGGCGATCCGCACGATTTCGCTGTTTGGTTTGTCGGACGTCAAAATCCAGTTCTCCTATGACTTCACCTATGAGGAAGCGCAGCAATGGGTGATCAACCGGCTGTCGCAATTGCCGCCATTACCAAACGGGGTGCAGCCGCAGGTATCGCCGACCAGTCCGATCGGTGAAATCTATCGCTATCGTCTTTCCGGTCCGAAAGGCTATTCGGTCACCGACCTCAAGACATTGCAGGACTGGGTGCTAGAGCGCCGATTCAAGGCGGTTCCTGGCGTCATCGATGTCACGGGCTGGGGCGGCAAGACCAAAACCTATGATGTCACCGTCGATCTCGAAAAGCTCAAATCCTATGGCCTGACGCTGCCGCAAGTTCTGCAGCTCTTGAACAACAGCGACGTCAATGTCGGCGGCCAGACGGTCAATATCGGGCCGCAGGCAGCGATCGTGCGCGGTGTTGGGCTGATGCACACGCTGGACGATATCCGCAACACGATGCTGACCTCCAACAACGGGACACCGGTGCTGGTCGGCGATGTCGCGACCGTGGAGGTTGGCCATCAACCGCGCCTGGGCATAGCCGGCCAGGACGAGGACGACGACATCGTCCAGGGTATCGTTCTGATGCATCGCGGCGAAAAGAGCATGCCGACGATCAAGGGCGTCGAGGCCGAGGTCGAGAAGATAAATAGCGGTAACATCCTGCCGCCGGGTGTGCATGTCGAAACGATCTACGACCGCACGACGCTGATCAGCGTGACCACGCGGACGGTGCTGCACAATATGATCGAAGGCATCCTTCTGATTTTCATCGTGCAATGGGTGTTTTTAGGCAATCTGCGCAGCGCCGTGATCGTCGCCATGACGATACCCTTTGCGCTGTTCTTCGCCGTTCTGATCATGGTGATACGCGGAGAGTCGGCCAACCTACTGTCTGTCGGGGCAATCGACTTCGGTCTGATCGTCGATGCGACGGTGATCATGGTCGAGAACTTCTTCCGGCATCTGTCGCAGCAACCCGAAGAGCGTTTCAAAGCGTTCCCCGGGCTCCATACGATGCGTGGGAACCCGGAATTCCGCGGCAAGTTCTCGGTCATCCTGACAGCGGCGACAGAGGTCAGCCAGTCGATCTTTTTCTCCGCTGCAATCATCATCGCCAGTTTCGTTCCGCTGTTCACGCTCTCGGGCGTCGAGGGCCATATCTTCGGACCGATGGCCAAGACCTATGCCTATGCGCTGGCGGGCGGGCTTCTGGCCACCTTCACGGTATCGCCGGCTTTGGCTGCGATCCTGCTCCCGGACAAGCTGGAAGAAACCGAAACCATCGTCGTGCGCTTTTTGCACCGTATTTATCGTCCGGCGGTGGAGTTTGCGCTCGCCAACCGGATACTGACCTTGGGCGGCGCGGGCATGCTGTTTTTCGTCGCGATGATCGCCGTGCGGTCTTTGGGGCTGGAGTTTTTGCCTAAGCTCGAGGAAGGCAACTTCTGGATCCGCGCGACGCTGCCACCTTCGATCTCGCTCGATGAGGGCAACGGCTATGTCAACCGGATGCGCAAGATCATCAAGAGCTTCCCGGAAGTCGTGACGGCCGTGTCTCAGAACGGCCGGCCGGACGACGGCACCGACGCCAGCGGCTTCTTCAATGCCGAGTTCTATGTTCCACTGAAGCCATTCGATGAGTGGCCCTCCGGCGTGGATAAGGAGAAGCTGACCCAGCAGGTCAACGATGCCCTCGAAGCGGAGTTCCCGGGGGTCGACTTCAACTTCTCGCAGAACATCGAAGACAATGTCGAAGAGGCCGCGTCGGGCGTCAAAGGAGAGAACTCGGTCAAGCTGTTCGGCAGCGATCTGGCGACGCTGGAGAAGACCGCCGCCAAGATCAAGGACGTGATGGCGGCGGTGCCGGGGATCAGCGACCTCGCCGTGCTGAATTCGCTGGGCCAGCCTACGATCAAGATCGATATCGATCGCGCCCGCGCTGCGCGCTATGGCCTCGCTCCGGGCGATATCAACACGACCATCCAGACTGCTATCGGCGGTCAGGCTGCCGGGAACGTCTATGAAGAGGGCAGCGACCGTAACTTTCCGATCATCGTGCGGCTGGCCCCCGAATATCGAAAAAGCATCGACACGATCCGCAACATTACCATCGGTGCGCCAAACGCAAATGGCAGCGGGGTCGTCCAAATACCCCTGGCCGACGTTGCCCAGGTCAGTCTCGTGTCGGGCGCGGCCTTCATCTATCGCGAGCAGCAGGAACGCTACATTCCGATCAAGTTCAGCGTGCGCGGTCGCGATCTCGGCGGCGCAGTGCTGGAGGCCCAGCAGAAGGTCGCGCAGCAGGTCCAGATGCCCGGCGGGTATCACCTGGAATGGGTCGGCGAGTTCGGCAATCTTCAGGACGCGGTTCAGCGTCTGTCGATCGTCGTCCCGCTCAGCCTGGGACTGATCGCGCTTCTGCTCTACGTCAAGTTTTCGTCTGTCCGCGACACGCTGCTGGCGATCAGCGTCGTGCCGATGGCGCTGATCGGCGGCATCCTGACCCTGTTCCTCACCGGCACGCCGTTCAGCGTGTCGGCGGCGATCGGCTTTGTCGCGTTGCTAGGCATCTCCGCGATGGATGGGATACTCGTCCTCTCCTATTTCAATCAGCTTATCGATTCGGGATTCGAACGCTCCGCCGCGATCCTGCGGACCTGCAAGGTCCAGATGCGGCCGGTTGTGATGACCTGCGTCGCCGCCGCGGTCGGCTTGCTGCCCGCTGCCTTTTCGACCGGTATCGGATCGCAGGTGCAAAAGCCTCTGGCCCTGGTCGTCGTCGGCGGCATTTTGCTGGCGCCGGTTCTGATCCTGATCGTTCTGCCGGTGGCAATCGACATCTTCTCGCGCCGAACCCAGACCGAGATCGAGGGCTCGAGCGCACTCGAAACCCAGCCCGCCGAATGAGAGCGCATAATATGAAGGTCACGATCCACAAACATCTGGCCGTGCTCGCCGCATGCTCGTCCCTGGCGTTGGTTGCCGGCTGCGCGGTCGGCCCTGACTTCTCGCGTCCTGCGGCGCCGACCGTCACCGGCTATACGCCGGAAGCTTTGGCAGCCGAAACCGCCTCGGCCAAGATCAAAGGCGGCGAGGTCCAGCGCTTCGCCGACGGCCATGACATTCCGGCCCAATGGTGGGAACTGTTCCATTCTAAGAAGCTCAACACGCTGATCGAGGCGGCGCTTAAGAACAATGCCGACCTGCAGGTGGCTCAGGCGGCTTTGCGGGTCGCACAGGAAAATTACTATGCCGGACAGGGCGTTTATTACCCCAGCATCGGCGCCAATTTTACGCCTAGCCGCAACAAGAACGCCGTCCAGCTGTCGCCGACGCTGAACAGCTATGTGCCGTACTTCAATCTTTTTACCGCTCAAGTGAACGTGGCCTACACGTTCGACGTGTTCGGCGGCAACCGCCGGCAGGTCGAAACGCTGGAGGCCATGGCCGATTCGCAGAAGTTCCAGCTCGAAGCGACTTATCTGACGCTGACCTCCAATGTCGTGGCCGCCGCGGTGCAGGAAGCTTCGCTGCGCGGGCAGATCGCGGCGACCGAGACGATCATCAAGGTCGAATCCGATACGCTGGATATCTATCGTCGCCGTCTGGCGCTGGGCGACGTCGCCGGCGCCGATGTCGCAGCCCAGGAGACCGCACTTGCTCAGGCTGTGGCGACCTTGCCGGTGCTCAAAAAGCAGCTGGCGCAACAGCGGGATGCCCTGACGGCTCTGGTCGGTCGCCTGCCCAGCGATGAGCCGGCCGAGACCTTCGATCTCGACGGATTGGAACTGCCGCAGGACCTGCCGCTCAGCCTGCCGTCCAAGCTGGTCGAACAAAGGCCCGACATACGCTCGGCCGAGGGACAACTCCACGCCGCCAGCGCGCAGGTCGGCGTCGCCATCTCCAACATGCTTCCGCAGATCACGCTCAGCGCCAATATTGGAACGGTCGCCACCCAGGCCAATCAGCTGTTCATGCCCTACAACGGCTTCTGGACCCTTGCCGGAGGCTTCGCACAGCCGATCTTCCAGGGAGGCGAACTGCTCCATAAGACACGTGCCGCTCGGGCCAATCTGGATCAGGCGGCGGCCCAGTACCGCAGCACCGTCATAACCGCATTCCAGAATGTCGCCGACACGCTGCGCGCCCTCCAAAACGACGCTGACGCCGTCAAGGCAAACCTCACAGCCGAACGCGCCGCTGCAGACAGCCTCGATATCGCTCTCAAAATGCAAAAACTCGGAAATATCAGCTATCTAACCGTCCTCAATGCACAGCAAGCCTATCAACAGGCCGTCATCAATCTCGTCCAAGCCCAGGCAAACCGATATGCCGATACCGCAGCGCTCTTCCAAGCCCTCGGCGGCGGGTGGTGGAACCGACACGATCCCGACGCTTCAAACGCTGTGGCGCTCAACAGCAATCAACCTGCATCGGCGATCCTAAGATGAAAGACGAACCGTTGGCTGGCGCATGGCTTGTGGAAATGATCATTGCTGCTCTTGCTCTCCTGCTGCTCGGGAGAGTTCTGGGCTTCCCGGTCACGGTCTACTCAGCGGTAATATCATTGGCGATTAGCGGAGTCGTCATCATGCTCTGCCACCTTATACGGAAGTAAAAAATATTATAAGCTCGTATGGAAACCATTAAATATAAATATGGTAACGTAAAAAATAGATGATGTGACAACATATGAGAGTAAATACTTCTGGAACGGAAAGGCGGCGTTGATATTATTGATGTCAAAAGCGGGAAGATTGGGCTAAGCGATTTTTCCGGCTTGTCCAAATCATCGAGAAAGTTGCACCGATCGTTTTTTGGAAGATGTCGCGTAGACGGACGAATCGTTGAGTGCCCTAGGCAGCCTCCCGTTCATCCGACGAACCCAGTAGGATCTCCAGCTTTGTGGCTTGCTAAGACGAATTTTCTCCCAATTCCATTTAACACCGATAGGAAATGCCTACAGGTAGAGTATCCATTTGTTTCGCCGATTTCGAATTCCAAGGTATATTGCGACAATAAGAGGGGCACAAGTTTTATTAATTCTTTATGCGCGTTACTATATCGCACATTGATCTTTTATGTTCGGAAGGCTAGCTCTGATGAAAATCCTAATCTATAACAAACCTACTCTAGTAGAAGCCGGATATGATCAGTAACTCTCAATTGACAGGCCGAAAAGCCTGTATTCGCCTCCTTGTCGGCTGTGTAGCGTACCAACCCGAATCAGATGTCGCGTAAACTCTCAGCGCTCATAGTCGACGACGAGCCGCAAATAGTGCGTCTTCTCAAGCTCGGTCTTGGCACAGAAAATTTCAAAGTCGCGGAGGCTCGCACCGCTGCGGCAGCACTCAGCTTTCTCAGCACGAAGGCTGTGGATGTTGTCATTCTTGATCTCGGTCTGCCGGACCAAAGCGGCTTTTCTGTCCTGGAGGAAATTCGCAAAACCTCCACTGTGCCCGTGATCGTTCTATCGGTCAGGAATGATGAGGCCGGTAAGGTGCGGGCGCTGGATCTCGGCGCAGACGACTATATCACCAAGCCGTTCGGCTTGCCCGAGCTTACCGCCCGCATCCGCGTGGCTCTGCGTCATCGATTTCAGGCCAAAGGCACTCAACCCGCCTTGCGCTTTGGCGAGGTCGAGATTGACCTGCTAAACCGCAAGGTAAGCCGCAACGGAAAAGACATTCAGCTTTCTCGGACAGAATACGCAATCCTGCGCTTGTTGGCTGAGCATTCGGGGAAGATTCTGACACATGATTTCATTCTGCGCGCCGTGAGAGGCGAAGAGGGAGTTGGAGACCCGCAATATTTGCGGGTTTACGTTCGAGCACTTCGGTTGAAGCTCGGCGATACGTTTGGGCAGAACAGGATTATTCGCACTGAAATGGGAATCGGCTACCGCTTGATCGAACCCGAAGCTCCCGAGGTCGCCGCCTAGCCTGCTTGCTCTTGCGTCATGTTCTTGTCCCTGACTGGACTTATCGCTGCCATAGAATATTCGTCGGTTCTGGCAGTCTAATGCTAATATTCTCGAGGTTGTGCAGAGGCTTATGCGTCAACTGGAGCGACGAGGTGCGTTCTATCCCCTACAAGCGGCATCGATTCCCGCCGGACATCATCTGTTATGCCGTTTGACTGTATTTCCGTTTCACACTGAGTTATCTGGACGTCGAGGTGTTGCTGTCGGAGCATGGCATCGACGTCAGCTATGAGACGATCCGCTTCTGGACTCAGAAGTTCGGACCAGTAATCGCGCGCAATCTGAATCGCCGGAGACCGGCGCCAAGCCTATGTTGGCACTTGGACGAGAGTGTGCCGCGAAGGCTCCCGCAGTGATGCGGGTGCTGAGCTGCATGGAAGATGAGGGCAGGCCCCTCGGAGCCGACCGTCAGGGGTAGGCTTCAAACCACTGCAAGCTGCGACGGTAAAGAGCCGTGGTGGTGAGCGTTGCAGGAAAAGGCGGACTTCAGTCCGTCAGGTGAGGTTTAGAGAGACGAGCGCAAGCGAACCGCTGATGAAGTGTCGAAAAGTGCAAAATGATGTCGAAACCAGGGGGAATTCGTTAACCTGGGATAAGCCTGGGGGGTGGCCTGATTGCTGCCCAGGCGGCATCCGGCATGAAGGCGGCGTGACTCTTAACCAGGCTTCCTTGTGGAACGCGGGAACCTGTCGCCCCGATGTTAAGGGAGAAACCCAAATAGGCGGTCCCTATGAGGGTGAGATTACCGATGCGGGGCACAGGGGCGGAGCGTTGCCGAGGATCACGCTACCTGGGCCAAGGTTGATCAATGCTATCGCCACGATGATCCCGGCGATTGCAGCTTGCGCGGGTTGGTATGTGTTGCCTGTGTTGATCCTACAGCGGTATTACCCCTGAACGGTCTTTAGAGAAGACGAGGTTTGTACTTGGTCTGCGGCTTTCCAGAATGAAGAGCGTTTTAGCTTGGCGGCGCGGCGCAGAACATGTCCCGTCCAGCGCGGGTGAACAGGGCCGCGCCGGTGAGCTAAAACGCCGTTGGACTAAGCCGCCGGCACGATCGCTTGGCTATGGGGATTTGATGATGCCAGCTGTCTGCGGCGATGGATTTGGGAGCCTGGCGCGGCTGATTTTGGAGTTGCGCCCGGCGCAAGCTGCATCGAAAAGGCGCATTTCTGGGTGTCCATGAGGAGAGCGACGTTGTGCCATGACCGTTTTGCCGCCGTACCGGCAGGACCCGAGAGAGGATTGGCAACATCTCTCTTCTGGCTTGGTCGAGACCAGCCGGTTGATACGATGCGGGGAAGGACGGAATATTCTGTGGTCAAGATGTATCAAAAACCGGCGGAGCCGTTGTGAACGGCTGGAGGGTGCGGAACGGCGCCATGTGACCGAGGTGGCAAACCGGACACTGACATAGGGAAACGCCGGTGAGTTGTTCATATCGTTCACGGTAGTCCTTGTCTGTTTGGTCGACGACAGGGTCGGGGTGCACCATGCCGAGAAGTTCGCGGCAGTGGGCGAGTTTTTGCTTTCGGTAGCGATTGCCGAGAAAGCCGTAGTATCGAATGTGGTGGAATCCACTGGGCAGGACATGGATCAGGAAGCGGCGGATGAACTCGTCGGCGCTCAGTGTCATGGTCTTCTTCTGGTCGCCCTGACGATAGTCCTTCCAGCGGAAGCGAACCCTGCCATCCGCGATGTCGATGATGCGATTGTTTGAGATGGCGACGCGATGGGTATAGCGGCCGACATAATCGAGAACCTGTTCCGGCCCGGCGAACGGCCGCTTCGCATAGANNAGTCCAACACCTGCTCGGGTCCGGCAAAGGGGCGCTTGGCAAAGACGACCCATTCGGCTTTTCGAGCGCGAGCCAAATGCTGGCGGAAGGCGCTTGGTTCGTGCAGGGGAGCCAAGGCTGAGAAGAACTCCAGCTCTCTGGCGGCGAAGGCCTTCTCCAGAGCCTCGATAAAAAGCCGGCGGAACAGACGGGAGAGAACGCGCACTGGCAAGAAGAACCCGTGTCGGCAGGATATCCATCGGCCGCCATCCAGCGACAGCCCGCCGCCGGGCACGACNNCGATCTCGGCACCGAGATGCTTGGGGTCTGCAGCGATCGTTCTCAACGCTTCGGCGACCGTATGGAAGAGAATGCCGTAGACTGTCTTCTTGTTCTGAAAGGCGATCTCGGCAATCTCTTTCGGCACGGTGAAGACGACGTGAAAATATTGCGTGTCGAGGATCTTGGCACGCCGGTCATCCAGCCATTGGGCGCGGGCCAAAGACTGGCACTTTGGACAATGTCGATCTCGGCAGCTGTTGTAAGAGATGCTCTGATGACCGCAGGTATCACACCGCTCGACATGGCCACCGAGGGCTGCCGTTCGACAAGTCTCAATCGCCGTCATGACGCGGCGCTGCCCGGCGGACAGAGATCCGCCGTGCTGCTCGCAATAGGCGTCGCCGTAGCGGCGGAACACGTCCGCCACTTCCGGCCCCGACTGGATCATGGCGGCTTAGGCGGGCGCCGGCGCCGTTGCTTGGGGTGGGCCGGGAAGCCGCGGCAACAGATCTAGCGGACTGGTGGTCGTACAAACCTTGTGGGCAGTGATCCGCAGGTAACGCGCCGTCGTGTTGAGGCTGGTGTGCCCCAGAAGCAACTGGATGGTCCGCAGGTCAGCGCCGGCTTCCAGCAGATGCACAGCAAAGGCGTGCCGCAGCGAATGCGGCGTCACCGGTTTGGAAAGCCCCGAACAACGCTGCGCAGTTCGACAGGCCAACGCGACCGCATGGCGGGTGATTGGTTGTC
>PLTD01000162.1:0-24125 GCA_003165335.1 Rhodospirillales bacterium
ATGGACGCCTCTCCTTGAAGTGTTGTTCGACAACCTCACTTTGGCACATCGATGCCGTCGGGGGGCGTCCACCCCATCACATGCGGTCGGCGCACGCGGCAGCCGAACCAATATCCCGCTTTCGGCGGACGGGGCTCAGGTGGACGAGACCATTCTATTATTCGGCATGGTCAAGGCCATACGGTTAGTCGGTTCGTCCGCCTGGATCCGTCAGGACTGATCAGGTCCTGGGGATGGGGAAATTCTGTTGTAGGCTGCGTGCTCAAGCACCCTTCATGCCGGCGCTCTCGATGACGACGCCAAAGGTTGCGTATTTCCACAGCGCCACCAGCAGCTTTCGGGCGAGCGCGACGATTATCGTCTTGCGCATCTTGCCGCCATTGCGCTGGACGCGCTCTTGGAACCACCGGCTGAGGGCTGAGTCCGGCTGGTGTCTCAGCCAGAGCCAGGCGAGCTGTTGGTGTGGACGGCCCCCGACGGCATCAAGTTGTGCCAGAAGGAGGTCGTTGCAGATCTCAGACAGAGGGGACCGTCCGTCGACCAGATTAGCCGCATTGGTATGGATACTTCAAAGCATGTTTTTCAGCTTCATGGTGTAGACGCCGGCGAGAAGGTGGTTTTGCGCAAGAAGCTGCGTCGCAAGGAGATGATCGCTTTTTATCAGAAGCTGCCGCCGACGGTGATCGCGATCGAGGCCTGCGGCAGCTCGCACCATTGGGCGCGGCTGCTGCAATCGTTTGGGCATGAGGTGAAGCTGATCCCGCCGCAACTGTCCAAGCCCTACGTCAAGCGCGGCAAGAACGATGCGGCCGACGCCGAAGCGCTCTGCGAGGCGATGAGCCGGCCGACGATGCGTTACGTGACGGTGAAGACGGCGGAGCAGCAAGCGGCGCTGATGCTGGTTGGGGTCCGCGATCGGCTGATCCGCAATCGCACGCAGCTGGCGAACGCCATTCGCGGCTATGCGGCTGAGTTCGGCCTGACCGCAGCCAAAGGAATGGCCCACCTGGGTCCGCTGCTCGAGCGCATCCAAGCTGACGAGAGCCTGCCAGCCCTGGCGCGTGAGCTGTTCGCGGCCCAGGCCGAGGAATATCAGCAGCTGCAGGCGCAGATTGACGCGGTCGACGCCAAGCTCACGGCCTGGCACAAGACCAATGACTGCAGCCGGCGCCTCGCCAAGATCCCCGGCGTCGACCCAATCGGCGCGACGTTGCTGCAGATGAAGACCCCGGCGCCCGAGCTGTTCAGATCAGGGCGGCAGTTCGCAGCCTGGATGGGGTTGACGCCGAAGGATCATTCGACCGCCGGCAAGGTCAGGCTCGGCGTCATCACCCGGGCCGGCGACGAGGCCTTGCGCCAAGCTGACTTGATCGCCCAGCCGCAAACCGCCAGCAGCTCGGGTTACTTACGATTGTTGATATTGAAGATATTTTTGAGCCGGAGTCCTTTGCATCGATTAATGCGGGTGGTCGCGGGCCCGAACGGCGCATCTCCGGATTGGTACGTCACGGTCGGATATTCCTTCCGCTTCGACAGGCTGTTTTAGGAACTCATCGGCGGCATGGTCGCAAACGAAAGCGGCGATCCTTTTGGGACCGCCGCTTTGCTCCTTGATCAACTCTGAGCGTTCCGGCCACGCATCATGTGATATCTAAGCCGCCTCTGGCCGATTGCGACGCCTCTCGATCGAGCGGGAAAGTTCCTCGCCCTCGAGCACGCCGTCCTCAATGCCGCGGATCAGCTGCAGAATATAGATGGCTTCGCCACCCAACTCCGTGAGTTTGCCGCAGAAGTCGAGAGCGTCATCCATCGTCAGGAAGGACTTCTCATATTCGATGGCATGGCTCGGCGGGCTCGCCTTTGTTTTGGTATAGTTGACGCAAAATGACAGTTTCGACACGATAAACCTCGATCGCCAGGGATGCCCTGGCCGTTGGACTTGAAATCCGATGGAATCCCGGGATCAGGCTGCTTACGCAGCCAATGGCCGGGCTCAGTGGCTTCGGTGCGGTGGCAATGGATTTGCGCACCGGTGTCGGCCGCCGGGACTTCGAGCAACGAGCAGACGAAATCGATCGTGGATTGCACGGTCAAATTGGCCGGGAGTCGTCCTGCTCTGACAGAGAGTGATGGTTCTCATGTTCGAACACCGGGACTTCAAAACGTCCCGAACGACTCCTTTGCGATAGCGGTTCGATCGGCAGCCATGGCCGAATTATCGGTACACCCGACAACATTCTCGATGTAATCGCCGCCGTATAAAAATTCCATGCAGAAACAGATCGCAAAATACTAAATATCCATAAAATTTCGGCGAAATACTGCGTCCGCCGACAGGAGGTGGTGAGGTAGTAGTACCAGGACTGCTTTTAGGCGCTGCGATCACACTCGTGAATGACCGGATTGGTACGTGAGCGGCGCACCCGACAAGATGAAAGCCGGAACTGGCAGATCGACGTTAAACGTCGGCGTCGATGCCATGGCTGATGATGAATGAGTAAGCGAGAATGCGACCCCGACAGCATCGATTGCGGCAGACTGAGGTCGTTGCAGATCTCGAACGCTTGGTACCTACGCGGTTCAGGCGCCAGAATGACATTGTTGGGTGGATTTCGGTCCGTTGGCTTTGGGGCGACCCGATAGGAAACCCGACATTTGGCCCACGGCCTGTCCTGGCCGTGATAGGTCTAGCGGCATTGAGCGAGGTAAGGCGCTGAACCGCCACCGATCGCTACTGAGTCCGTACGGCGACATCCGTTGTGCCACGAACCGCACCAGTCGAATCTTTAAAACGCACGAATATCCGGCTCGTACCGGGAGCAAACGGAATTTGGGCATTGGCGGTAGCGAATATGCCGAATGTAGGCGTAGCGCCCGCGTTGATCGTGGTGCTGACCGTCGGCGACGGAGCCGCTAGGCACGCGCCGGTCGTGGGGTTCGTCTGACAGACGTTAAGAGAAAGTGGCAAGGTCGCGGACCCGGTGTCGGCATTTGCAGTCACCATGCCCGAAGCGCCAACATTGCTGACGGCAACAGCGAACGCACCGACATTCGATGACACCGGAATGTCGAGAAGGTACTGACAAGTTAACTTGATCTGGGTGCAAAGGACCCTGACGTCGCATTTCAGGTTGCCATGGTTGCGGCCGTCCAGGCAGCCTTCGCATCCGTGCGAAACCGGCGGAGGGTCGGTCGAGAAATCAGGTGACGCTGGACGTTGAAATGGTTGTGGATCGCTGCGTGGATTGAGAGGAATCTTTGAGCTGAACCCTGCGATTTAAATCTCTGCATCTTCCGTTCTCGCCGCCGGATCGGCAGATGTGAGTTTTCCGCTCGATTATTCAGCGGAATACCACCCCGTATATGGCGATCCACGAGACCCAGACCCTTCATTGCCGCGCCGTAAGACGCGAGCTTATCCGTGGTGATCGTCTCTGGACGAATTCCCTGGTTCTTCAATAGCTTTCGCAGCAATTTCGACGCCGCGGCTTTATTGCGCCGGCGCTGGACCAGAACATCCAGCACCTCGCCTTCGTCATCGACTGCGCGCCACAAATACATATGGCGGCCGCGGATTCTCACGACCATTTCGTCCAGGTTCCAGCGGCCGGAACAGGGTCGCGACCGTCGCAGATTCCGCGCAAAAAGCTGGCCGAACTTTAGCGTCCAGCAGCGAACTGTTTCATAGCTGACGTCGATCCCGCGCTCCGCCAGCATCTCCTCAATGTCACGAAAGCTCAGCGTAAAGCGGAAATAAAGCCACACCGCCTGGCGGATCACGACCGGCGGAAAGCGATGACGATCAAAGGAAATAGATTGCATCACCTATTTTACCCGCCTACGCCCGACCCGTCGAGTTATCCTGACAAAACCGCCGATGATGATGAGAGTGTGTGCTGGAGGATCACAGATAAACAAAACGCCTCAGAAGCGTTTTCATGGTTTGTTATCTCAAGGCATCAAAGTCAGAAAGTTTGATGCCTTAAGACATCATAATTGCAAATTATTAAATTCATGATATGTTGCCTTAAGATATCAAATCTCACATCTTTGATGGCTTGAGGCAACATGAAAGCCCGGAACGCTCTTTTAGCCGCCCTGCCTTATGAGGTCGAATCCAGCCTTACAGCGCTCGGCTCCCATCTTAAGCTTGCCCGTCTTCGTCGCAATCTCTCGATAGCAGACGTAGCAGAGAAGATCGGCGTCGGTCGCTTCGTCGTCGCCGACGCCGAAAAGGGGAAGCCGACAACCGGCATTGCCATCTATGCTGCCCTGCTTTGGGCCTACGATTTGATCGATCAGTTTAAAGAGCTGGCCGATCCAACCCGCGACGAGGAAGGTGCCGCACTCGCCCTTGGGCGAGAGCGCCTCAATGCGGGACGCCCCAGGGTCGATAATGATTTCTAAAAGCCCGCCCCAGGAATGCTACGTTTATATCACCCTGCCGGGTCAAACGGAGGCGGTGACGGCGGGGCGGTTTGAGATCAAGCCAGATCGCCTCGGAAACCCACGTGGCAGCTTCGTGTATGCCAAAAGCTATCTGGAGAGGGCCGGGGCCGTTCCGATCGATCCCATCGAGCTGAAGCTCACATCGCGCGTCTATCAGACGAGTGCGATGAATGGCGTCTTCGGTGCTCTCCGCGACGCCAGTCCCGATTATTGGGGGCGAAGGGTTATCGAGCGCAACGCAGGTAAACCAGTCCTGACTGAACTCGATTATCTGCTCGAATCTCCCGACGATCGCGCTGGCGCTCTCGGGTTTGGACTCAATCAAGTGCCACCGGCACCGAGGCGCAAATTCAACCAGACAATCGACCTTGCGAAGCTGCAAGCAGCCGCGGATGCGATCGTGAAGGACGAGGAGCTGCCGGCCGACACGCCAAAAGAGCAAATCTCCGAGCTTCTGCTAATAGGAACTTCCATGGGCGGAGCGAGGCCAAAGGCAGTCGTCGAAGATGACGACGCGCTTTGGGTCGCGAAATTCAATCGCGCTGATGATAAGTGGAACACCGCGCGCGTTGAACACGCCATGCTGAGCCTCGCGCGTGCGTGCGGCCTCACGACAGCTGAAAGCAAGGTCGTTACTGTCGGCACGATGGACGTTCTGCTGGTCAAGCGGTTCGATCGCGAAAAGGCTCAAAAGGGTTACTTCCGGGCGCGCATGGTCAGCGCCCTGACGCTCCTACGATCAGCGGATACCTACCAGTCCCGTGATCGGTGGTCGTACATTCTGCTGGTCGAAGAGCTGCGCCGCGCGAGTGCTGAGCCCAAGCGAGATGCTGCTGAGTTGTTTCGGCGCATGTGCTTCAACGCGTTGATCTCAAATACTGACGACCATCCGCGCAACCACGCTCTCATCGCGCGGGACCAAAACTGGCGATTGTCCCCCGCCTACGATCTCGTGCCCATGATGCATATCAGCCTCGAACACCGCGACCTCGCCCTCATTTGTGGCGACGAAGGGCGTTTCGCGAGCGCGCGCAACCTGCTCACGCAAGCTCAGCGCTTTCTGCTCGATCCTGAGGAGGCCGCCAAAATCATCAAGGACATGACCCAGCAAGTCAGAGAGACTTGGCGCAATGTCGCGCGCGGCGTCGGCGTGACCGACGCGGATTGCGACAAGATCGCCGGCGCGTTCGCTTACCCGGGATTCGAGACTGGTAGAATGACCGCCTGATCTAATGCGCATGCTCGCAGAAAAATCGGCGCCCGCGGTGACTCTGACACCACCCATCCGATAAGCAGGCACCCAGGCAAAAACACGTGCATAGAGGCTAAGCCTCCGAAGTCCCGAACCTCGATACGGATGCTGCCAATCCAGGTTCGCATGATCTCCCTCCTTTTCGACGGCCACACCCACCCCTAGGGGGTGGCAATGAGTTCCCAGGGCGCCCTACCTACCTTTATAGCGTCTCTAGCATGCTGTTGTACTACCTACGGAATTTCGGTCTAGCACGCGCCGGCATGCGTGCAAATGTCGATTCCGCAAGCACAGCCGCGGCGGTTCCGACATGCCAGAGACAGACCGATTTTTGCGTATGCGTTCCGTACTGGAGCGCGTGGGCTTCAGCCGCTCCACGCTCTACCGAAAAATGCAGGAAGGAACGTTTCCGCGTCAGGTGCAGATCAGCGACTATTGTCGCGGCTGGCGCGAGTCCGCGATTAACCGCTGGATGGCGGATCCCGCGTCCTACAGGGAACCTGACGCGCCGGTGGAACGACAGGCTGCGTCTGTCGATATCGTGCCACGCCGCGCCGATTGATCCGTCAGGGCGGCGGCGGTCCCCGAGTGCCGAAGCGGCCTGTAGAACTCACGGCGTCGCCGGAACGTGCGAAGCCGGTTCGCGTGATCGGATGCGCCGGTGCAGCGCCAAAGCCTCGCGCCAGGAAGCCCGGAATGTCGGGCAAGACTCTCCTGCGTACCGTCGTCAGAATCCCGGCAAATCTGCCGGTCATGCAGGTCGAGATTGAAGTTATTGCCTCCCTGCTCGATGATTGGGAATCATTGTTTCCAATCGCTACGGAGGCGGCCGAGTGACGAAGCGTGTTGCGGTCTATGCGAGAGTTTCGACCCCTCGTCAGGCCGAGAATGACATCTCGATTCCGGACCAGCTCGCGCAGGGTCGGCGGTTCTGCGATGGTCGTGGTTGGGTCGTCGCAAGAGAGTTTGTCGATGCCGGCGCTACCGCCCGTGACGACAAGCGACCCGAGCTTCAGCATATGATGGAAATTGCCTGCACGGACCCGTCGCCGTTCGACGTGGTCCTGGTTCACAGCCAGTCGCGTTTCTTCCGCGATACCGCCGGATATGTCTTCTACAAGCGCCGTCTTGAGAAACACGCTGTGTCCCTGGTCTCGATGACCCAGGACTTCGGCGCGGGTCCGGCCGCGGATTTTGCGGAAACCATCATTGCCGCTGCCGATACACTGCACAGTGCCGAGAACGCCAAGCATGTCAGCCGGACGATGCTGGAGAATGCTCGTCAGGGCTTTTGGAATGGGTCCAACGCGCCGTTCGGTTACCGAACGGTCGAAGCCGAAAAGCGCGGGCAAAAGGTCAAGAAGTGCCTGGAGATCGATGAGCGCGAAGCCGCGACGGTTCGGCAGATATTCAAGCTGTTCCTGGAGGGAGACGGCGAGAGCGGTTCACTGGGCGTCAAGGGGATCGCGTCCTGGCTAAACCGCAACGGCTTTCGCAATAAGAACGGCAATCCGTTCTATACCGGCAGCGTCCATCTCATTCTGAAGGGCGAGACTTACGCCGGTGTGCATTATTGGAACCGCACGGATAGTAGATCGCGAAAGGTTAAGCCGAAGGATGAGTGGGTCGCGATCCAGGTGCCGGCAATCATTACCAACATTCAATTCAATCGGGTTCAAGATTTGCTCAGGAGCCGCCGGCCTTCCGTTATCGCCCCTAGAATCACCACGAGCGACGTTCTCCTGACTGGGCTCGCCCATTGTGAGAACTGCGGCGGCGCCCTGATGCTCGGGACTGGCAAAAGTGGACGCTACCGTTACTACAGCTGCTCAAGCAGCCGACTCAAAGGCAAGACTGCCTGTCCCATGCCCACCTCCATACCGGAGGCGGAACTGGATGCGCTCGTGATCGAAGCGCTGACCGACCATCTCATGACGCCGGAGCGGCTGACCGTTCTCTTGCGGGAGGCGCTGCGTCACCGGCGCGAAATGGCGGCGCAGACGACGGGAAGGCGACAGGCGATTAAAGCCGGCTTAAAGAGCGCTGAAGTCCAGATCGAGCGGCTCCTAACCGCAGTCGCTACCGGGGCGCTTCCGGATATGTCGCTTTTGCGGGCCAAGATCGATGAGTTGAATGCACAGCGCGAGGAATGCAATCGGCACCTCCCTCGACCAGCCCTTGCCGGAACTGCGGCGGGTGCTATCGAACCAGCAGGCAAGGTCGGTTGCCGCCACCCTCAAGCGCCGCCTTCTGGAGGCTCCCAAGGCCACGCAGCGTCGCTACGTGCGAGGGCTCGTGAGCAATATCGTGGTGAACCGGGAACTCGCCGTGATCACGGGGCCGCAGGCGGCCATAGCCTTATACGCCTCAAATCCCGATAGCATTCCCACGGTGCCCGGATTGGTACGGGAGTGGCGCACCCGACAAGATTCGAACTTGTGACCTCTGCCTTCGGAGGGCAGCGCTCTATCCAGCTGAGCTACGGGTGCCGCGTCGCGGCTAGGTTCTAGCTTAAAGCGCATAATGATGAAACCCCGTACACATCCGGGGTTCGGGCATTAACGGAATGTTTTTGTATAAAACTTGAAAGAATGGTCAGGCTCCCGTAAGCTCTTCTCAGGTTATTAGGGGATGCATATGCAAATCCGCAGATGTGGCACATTCTGCATGGCTCTTCTGCTCATGCTGGCCTGGATGATCGCGCCCCGCATTGCGCATGCCCAAAATCTTGTCTCGGACCCTACATTTATCAACGGCTTGAGAGACTATCAGACGGTCGGTCAGGTAGGGACCTATCAGATTCCCGACGGCCCCAACGCGGCTGGGGTTTTGGGGCCGGCTGAAACATCCGATTTGTCGCCCGGGCTTGTCTTTCCGACTCCCTCTGGCGTTGCGGGAATGATCAGCCAGTCGCTGATGACGACGCCCGACACGCTTTATATGATCACGTTTTCCATGGCTCACGATACCAGCGTAGCCGATTCGATTCTCGCATCCTTCGGAAATTCCAGCCTTCCGCTGAGCTTTGACGCCACGGGTCTGGGCAATGGAAACAATGGTCCCAACGGCGTCGATTTTCAGTCTTACAGTTTTACGGGTCTATCGACAGGGACCTCGACCCTGCTCAGCTTTACAGCCAACGATGGCGGTTTCATCGTGACCGGCCTGGATGCCGAGCCGGCCCCGGCGCCTGTAGCAGGCGCCGGAATTGCATCGTTTGGCGCGGCGTTTGCGGCGCTGGCTGCCTTTAGGATCCGTCGCCGGCAAGAATTTCTGCGACCCGTCTGAAGGGGTTGGTCGAACCGATTATTCCGGCTGTGGAGGTTGAGTACTCCTTCGCATCGGGCTAATTTTATCTAACTTGCGCGGAGTTCTAATCTAACGTATTAAAAGTTGTGATTCTTTCGGAGTGGTTATGCTCAGTTGCGTCCGCCTCGTCCTGGCACAAACCAAGCTAGTTGCTGGGGTTGTCCTCTTGGCCGCGTTTCTCGTGGCGGGGACGCACGGCCAGGCGCATGCGCAAAATCTTATAACGGACCCGAACTTCACCAACGGCCTGAATAGCTATACAGATTCCGCCGGCACAATCCTGACGACAGTAAACGATACCACTGTCGCGGATGCTTCGCCCGGAGGGCAGCTGACGGCGACAATTTCGGATGTCACAATTGGCACCGAATATGTTTTCACTTTCCTTGCGGCTGCGGCGAACACTGATCAGTCAACCTCGTTTCTCGCCATTCTCGACGGAACCGATGCAAACTCACTTTTTCAACCGCTTACAACAAGTGCTGCGACCCTATTCACTCTTACAGGCACGGCCACGGCGACGACACTGACTGCGTCGGTTTTGAATACCGGGTCCGGAGACATTTACCTCTCCCAGTATAACGTTCAAGCCGAGCCGGCCCCCGCTCCAGTCGCGGGCACGGGTATCGCCTCAGCCGGAGTGGCGATTTTCGCTTTGGCCTTCTACCGCTTGCGCCGTAAGCCGGGGCTTCGTCCGACCGCCTAGGGGCGGTTATTCCGGATCAAATCAGTTCTAATCAGTAAGAAACGCGTCGTAGCCCGTTATTGCGCGATGGGGTAAGTGTTGCATCGTTTGATACGTGCAACCGGTGCTCCGCAGTGATTGAAAACGCTCAATTCCCCAGAGGGATGGTCCGCTTTCCGGCGCTTGGAGTCGCACCGTTGGCAGTTGGGATCGCTCTTGGTGCCGCACTGTTGCCGATGCAATCGGCGCAAGCTCAGAACCTCGTTCAGGATCCGAACTTCACGCTAGGCCTGACCGACTTTACGTCATCAGGCGGCGCGACGCCCGACAGCACCAGTTTTCCCGGTGTGACCGGTGTTGATATCTCTACATACAACTATATTGAGCAGGGCCCACTCGTCGGGTACCAAAGTGGCGTTACCTATGTTTTCACGTTTTTGGCGGCGCTCACCGCCGGAAGCTCGACATCCTCGCTCTATGCAGGTTTCGGGCCTACGTGCTCGGGCGACTGCTCGTCGGCATCGATAACGCCGACCATATCCAGCAATAGTCTCACTCAGTTCAGTTTTTCCGCCACATCCACAAGCGCATCAAACTCCTATTTGGAGCTTTACAGCTATGGGCCGGGCACGGTCTTCGTGACCGACCTCAGCATCCAGCCCGAAGGGGCTCCTGCCCCTGTTGCTGGCGGGGGATTGGCATCAATCTGTGTGGCGATGGCCGGTTTGGCTTTTCGCCGACGGGGGCGCAACCAGAGGATGCAAACAGTTTAGTAAAATTGGCTGTTTAGTTGTGGTTTTTGGGATCTGACAATAGGCTGTAGGGATTGGTGAAAAACCTTTGCCGAGGCGCCCGTGGGTATCGTCAGGCCCAGCTATGCCGCTTTAATTCGCCGTCTGTCGCTGGGCGCTGTCGGATGGGTGATCGTCGTCTCTGCGCTGTTAGCGGCGCCGCGGGGCGTAAAGGCTCAGAATCTGGTTCAAAATCCGGGGTTTGAAGATTCGACCAGTTCAACCAGCAGCCCCGGCTGGATGATTAACACCGGTTCTTATAACTATTTCGCCGGACCGGATTCCGGCTTTACACCATATAGCGGAAATTGGGCGGTGGTATTCGGTGCGGAGGATTCGAATACCGCAAACACCGAGGCGCTTTCACAAACGATCGCAACCGTACCTATGACGACCTATATCGTCAGCTTTTTCTTGGCTAATCTGGACGGTCCAACAAATCAATTTACGGCGACGTTCGATGGGCAGACCGTGCTATCTCTTACCGATGCGTCGTCCTTCGCCTTCACGCAATATAGTGCGTCCATTGTCGCCACCTCGTCGCAATCCACATTGCAGTTCGTGGGGGAGCAGGTTCCATCCTATTTCGTATTGGACGACGTATCGGTCGAGGCGGCGCCAATGCCGATCGCCGGTTCTGGACTGCCGTCCCTATTTGCCGGACTTGTGTGTTTGGTGGCCATCATACGTCGTAAGCGCCGTCGGGTCGCAGACAAGGCGGACTGATTCCAAGGGCACGGTTGGCTTCGGGAGGGCGAACTCGTGCTGACCGCCGGCGCCGCATTCGGCTTTGCCGTCATGTTGATCGTGGCCGGGGTAGCGATCGGCTGGATCGGCTCGCGCCGCATCCTTCTTAGTCCTTACCCCGGCACCCCTTTCTCAGCTCTTGGCGACGGGTGGCGCGGGATCGCAGGGCTGACCCGGGCATTTCCAGTTGTCATTCTCGTCGCGATATCGCTGAAGCTGTTCCAAATCTTCGGCTATTCGGTCCGTAGCCTGACTCTCGGCCATTTGCCCCGCGCCTTCATCTTCTCTGGTGCAGCGATCGAATTGATATTCGTACTTGCTTGGGCGGCCGTCGCCCTGCGGATCGACATGTTTGTCCTGCAAACCGAGATCACCGATGTCGAGAGGCGCGCGCGGATGCGCCGGGCCGCCATCTATGCTTTCATTTTTTGGGGTTTGACGCTGGCGATCAATGTGGCAGGCATTCTGCTTTTCGCGGCGCTGAAGGGAAACGGCCGCATCGTCGTGATGGCCTTGATTTCCTATCTGCCTTACTTGTTCATAATTCTTTCATCGCTAACCCGGCCGGCCATTTCCGTCGGCGTTCCCAAGCCCTTTCGAGAATGCCTGAGAATATTGCGCGAGAATTGGTTCGGAATTTCCGTGACACTCGCGCTCGGCGCATTGCCCCTGGGTTTTGTGTTTCTTGCCGTCGGAGTCGTGCGCGAGACCTTCCACCTCTCGGTCATTTATGCGTTGCTGCTCGAAGTGCCGATCGCTGTCGTGTCGGCCATATCCTACGCCCTGTTCGAAGGTGTCGTAGCGGCGATTTATCTTCGGATCATGTAGGCGCGCCGGGTCAAATTGAGTTGACGTGATTTTTTTTTAATTGGGGCGTAATATTGTCCAAGCTCAGCCAGAGAATGATCGCACAGGTCTCTAATCCTGAGCAGGGATTTGCATCTGATGACACTGTCGATTGTTACATTTTTTTGCCGTAATACGTCCCGGGCAATAGGGCTCGCTGCCGGGCTGGCGATTATTTTGGCCTATGCCTCCATTCATAGTGCGCAGGCGCAAAATCTGATCGACCCCAGCACGAGCATAGGATCGGTGCCCGGTTATGCGGGGACGGGTCTGTCCGGCACTTATTACAATACGGGCGTATCGGACCAGCCGCTGGCAACCTTTACGACCACGAATGTCTGTTTTCCCGACTGCAGCAGTACGAGCTTTAGCGATGGCGCAGGCGGTCTGCTTGCCTTCACAAACGGCAATATCAGCAACGTCGCGTTCAATCCCAATGTCCAAGCTCCAGATTATTGGAATAATTCATCTTTGGACATCAGCGGTTACATCGCCATCAATCAGCCTGGGATCTATAACTTTACGCTGGGCTCGGATGACAACTCTTATCTGACCATTGGTGGTCAAAATCTGTTGAGCATCCCCGGGTGCTGCACAACCGTCGGCGGTTCTGCGAGCTTCTCCGCAGCGGGCCTTTATCCAATTCTGATCCAATTCATGGAATATGGTGGCGGAAGCTATCTTAACGTAACCGCAAGCAATGACTCCGGCTGCCTGATCGGATGCAGCGATGGGAATGGTGGATATATCGACTCCGGCCTGTTCTATTCCGATGCCCAACTTCAGGGTGCGCCGGCGCCTGCGGTCGGCTCCGGCTGGGTCAGCATTGCGCTGCTCTTTCTTCTGTCGGCCGGGGCTTTTGTCCGGCTGCTGCGGCATGGCGTTGCAATTTAGCCCCTATGCCGTGCATCGTCCGGGATCACAATCGGCTTGACCTGAGATCATGAACATCACCTGGGGAGGCGCGCTTGGCGCCGCAGCGATGTTCGTTTTGGTACTGGCTGCTGCCGGCTGGGTCGCTACCCGGCGTCTGCTGCGCGGAGGCTATCGGTCAACCCCGCTCTCGGCCATGCGCAGCGGCTGGCGCGATGTCTTTCGGCTGATCCGGGTCTCGATTCCGGTGGCATTGATCTTGTTCGGAATTAGGCTGTTCCAGGGCCTCGGTAAGGATATGCAGAATATCTTTCTGCGTCACAGACCGGCAGTCTGGAGCCTAACTGGCCTGGCGATCGATGTGATCTTTGCCCTCGTCTGGGCCGCTTTCGCCTTGCGCATCGCTTTCTTTATCCTGACCCCCGATATCGAACGGGCGGACCGTAAAGCCAGGACGCGCAGAGCGGTCCTTTATGCGTTTGCATTTTGGGGACTGACCGTTGCAGTCACCATCGCGGGAATTGCGTTGGTCGTACTGGTGCGCGGCGCCGATCGCGGACTGGTGATCAAATCGGTCGGCTATATCATCTATGCGATTACGATCGTTTCCGCTCTGACCCGACCTGCGATCGCCGTCGGGCTGCCTAAGCCGGTGAGGGAATCGTTTCGGATTATCCGCGAGAACTGGCTCGGCGGTTCTGTAACGCTCAGCCTTGCCGCCTTGCCGCTGGGGCTCGTTTATATAATCGTCGGTATGATGCGCTTTGTGCGAATGCCGCTGGTTTTGGCTTTGGGCCTTGAGATTCCGATCGCTGCGCTTTCGGCGCTTTGCTATCTGGCCTTCGAGGGGGTGGTCGCCGCGATGTATCGGCGCGTTATGTAGGCGGCGCTGTAGCGCGGCAGGGCGGCGATTCAGCGGCCTCGCCCCGGCACTCGTCCCCGCTCGGCAATTCTGCGGCGCGGTCTCTGATCCAACTCAGCACGTCTCGCGCGACGATATCTCCATCGAGATCGCGCAGCAGCATATGATAACCGTTGGGATAAAGCGCGACGCGCACGTCGCCCGCGGGCAGGCGGGTTAGGAACGAAGTCACCGCCGAATGCGGCAGGACCTCCTCGTGTGCGCCGAACAGCACCAGCGTGGGCAATCGGATCTGGCCGACCTTGCGGCCGGCCTGGTCCATCAAATCCATCAGGCCGGCCGTGGTGTCGGCCCGAGCGCCCTTTTGCACCAGCGCGTCGCGGCCCAGCGCGCGCAGCATCTCGATATTGTTGGAGGGTTGGATATGCAGACCGGGCGGTGCGCTGAGCCAAAGGCCGGGGACCGCCATTTCAGCGACCCACAGCGCAGATCGTTCGATGGCCCCCAACAGGCTGTGTTCCCATACCGCCGGCGAGACTAGGATCACACCATCGACATGCGCCGGATTCGGTCCTGTCGTCGCTGTTAGGGCGACCGCGCCGCCCATGCTTTCGCCCAAAAGAAATGTGGGTATGCCCGGATAGCGCGCCTTGACCGCAGAGACCGCTTCGTCCGCATCGGCGGTCATCCTGGCGGTACTCGACCAATGGAGGATATGCGGCGCACCGCCGAACCCGCGTTGATCGAAGGCGAAGGTGGCGATGCCTGCGCTGGCCCACAGGTCGGCCGGGTGTTTGTAGGCGGCTGAATAGTCTGCAAAGCCGTGAAGTGCCACGATGGCCGCCTGAGGCCTGCCCGCCGGAAGCCAGCTTCGCATCGGCAGTTCGGTGCCGTCCGAGGCGCGGAACACATTGTCGCCGATCTGCGGCGCATCGCGCGCCGCTTCGCCGAACGATGTCGCAGGCTGCGCCAGAAGCGCAATGCTCAGTAGTGCGCTAAGCGCGGTCCGCGTGAACGAGTTGAAGAAAAATATCCTCAAGATCCGTTTCCTTGGTCGACAGATCGGTAATGACCAGGCCGGATTCATGAATCGCTGCCAGTACCTCATTGATATTGTCACTGCTGGGCCGATAGCGAACGACCAATCGTCGCGGTTCCGGCAATTCGGTCTGATACTTGAACAGGCGCGCCGGAACTTCGTCCAGGGCGCGGTCCAGCGTCAGCCAGAGTTCCTTGCGGTCCATGCGACCGAGCAGCTTTTGCGTGGGTTCGCAGGCCGCAAGGGCGCCGTTGTTGATGATGGCGATTGTGTCGCAAAGTTCCTGCGCCTCTTCCAGATAATGAGTGGTCAGCAGTACCGTCGTGCCGCCGCGGTTAAGTTCGCGTACATAGGCCCACAGCGACTGTCGCAGTTCGATATCGACCCCGGCTGTCGGCTCGTCCAGCACGAGCACCGGCGGAGTATGGACCAAAGCCTTGGCCACCATAAGCCGACGCCGCATTCCGCCCGAGAGCGTTCGCGCATAGGCGTTCGCCTTGTCGGCCAGGCCCACCGCCTTCAGAAGTTCGTCAGTTCGCCGCTCTGCGCGGGGCACGCCATAAAGCCCGGCCTGCAGGTCCAGCAGTTCGCGCGGCGTAAAGAAGGGATCGAGTATCAGTTCCTGCGGGACTACGCCGATTGCGGCACGCGACTGACGCGGCCGCTCATCGATATCATAGCCCCAGATTTTGGCGGTGCCGGCGGTCTTTATCACGAGCCCCGCCAGAATATTGATCATCGTCGATTTGCCGGCGCCATTAGGGCCCAGAAGGCCGAAGAACGACCCGCGCGGAATCGTCAGGTCGATGCCTTTCAGCGCCTGTTTGGACGTGCCGTTCCCGGTGGCGCGATAGTTTTTGGTGAGCCCCTTGAGCTCTACCGCCCATTCGGGCTGCGCTGCCGGAGCAGGGTATGACGCGCTGACAGCGTTCATGGTCTGGGCATCGGACAATTCCGGAGGGATCACGGCTTGAAGAAGCTATCGTATGGACGATTGATCCTGTGGCCGGGATCGCTATCATCCGCTTTCGTCACGGTCAATCGGACCGCGCCCATGAGTTCAACGCCATGTCGTTGCCACCTTGCCGGAATCGACCCGGCATGTTCTTTACGACCCACATATTCGTCGAGGATGTGAGAGCGGATTTAAGATGCAGCCAGCCGAAATAATTCATGTGGAAACATCAACCGTCGGCTGCGATGGCGGCGGCGGCGCCTTGGGCCATCCCCTGGTGTATTTGCCGATCGGCCAGTCCGGGCAAACCGACTGCCCCTATTGCGGACGCCGTTTCATTCTCAATCATTCGGACAAGGCGCACGAACATGCATAAACCGACCATCCGCACGAACGCGATGGTGGCTCTCGGCATCGGGCTGTGTGTCGCGGCTGCCGGTGCGCCTATCCTGCCGGTCTTCGCCCAGACGGCGATCCCGACCTATAACGCGATGGATGCCGATACCTTATCCAAGATTATCAGCAGCCAGAGCCAGGCGCAGATCACACCCGATTCTTCCGACCCGCAGGGACCGGTTCTCAAGGTCCAACTGCCCAACGGGATCGCCTATTCCATCTTGATGGACGATTGCGACGGCGGGGCACCCAATATGTGCAAGAGCCTAGAGTTTCGGGCGATGCTGCCGCCGGGGTCATTGAATTTTGCCCAGATCAACAGCTTTAACGAAACCATGCGCTATGCAACCGCCTATCTCAGCGACAAGGGTGTGCCCCAACTGAGGATGGACGAGAATTTGCGCGGCGGCGTCACGGCGGATTTTGTGGCTTATGCCGTGAGAATTTTTATGAAGGTTGTTTCCGACTACGTTGTCCAAGCCAAGTAGCCAAATAAAACTACACCAATAGAAAATACGAGGATTCGCCATGCGTCGTTTTCATCATGTACTTAGCGTCGCAGCTTTGTTCGCTGTCGTCGCCTTCCCGGTCTTCGCGGCCGATTGCGCCCAGCCCGCAGAGGCTCCGGTGATCCCCGACGGTACGACCGCAACGGTGGATCAATTCAAGGCTGCCCACACCGCAGTGCAGTCCTATGTGAATTCGCTCCAGTCCTTGCAGGATTGCACCGAGGCGAAGATCAAGCTTGCGCCCAAAACAACCAAGCCTGAGGAACTGCAGAAACTGCGCGACCAGGGCAATGCCGCGATCGATCAGGCCAAGGCGCTGAGCGATTCCTATTCGGCGCAGGTCAAAATATTCAAGGCACGCGCGCCGCTGCCGGCCAACGCGCCGGCCAAGTAAGCGGCTCCAGGCTGCATCTCATGTTCCGCGAAGAGTCCGTCGAGAGATTATTATGACCGAGACCGATGCCGTCGGCGCCAAACCGGCGGCGTCGGCGCTTTATCTGATCGACGGCTCGGGCTTCATCTTCCGCGCCTTCCACGCCTTGCCGCCAATGACGCGCAGCGACGGTACGCCGGTCAATGCCGTTCTCGGCTTTTGCAATATGCTGATTCGGTTGCTGACCGAATTCGGCGTGGCCCGCATCGCAGTCATCTTCGACGCCAAGGGCGATAATTTCCGCAACGAAATCTATTCCGAATATAAGGCGAACCGAACGGCGCCCCCGGAAGAGTTGATCCCGCAATTCGCCCTGATCCGGGAGGCGACCGAGGCTTTCTGCCTGCCGCAGGTCGAACTGGCGGGCTATGAGGCCGACGATCTGATCGCCACCTACACAAGGCTGGCGGCCGAGCGCGGAGAAGAGGTCGTCATCGTCTCCTCCGACAAGGACATGATGCAGCTGATCCGTCCCGGCGTGACCATGTTCGACCCGATCAAATATAAGGTGATCGGGCCGCCGGAGGTGTTCGAGAAGTTCGGGGTCCTGCCCGAGAAAGTCGTGGATATTCAGTCTCTGGCCGGCGATTCGACCGATAATGTGCCCGGTGTTCCGGGCATCGGGGTCAAAACCGCGGCGCAATTGATCACCGAATATGGCGATCTGGATACTCTGCTGGCCCGCGCAGGCGAGATCAAACAGCCCAAGCGGCGCGAATCGCTCATCGAATTTGCCGAACAGGCGCGAATATCGCGCCGGCTGGTGCTGCTCGATGCCCATGCGCCGGTCCCAACGCCGGTTGAGGAATTGACGGTCCATGAGCCGGATGCCGACCGGTTGATCGCCTTTTTGACAGCCCAAGAATTCCGCACGACCCTAGCGCGGGTGCAGTCGCGTTTGCGCGAGACCGGGGAGTTGGCCGAGCATGAGCATGTCGGCGACGCGCCCGCATTACCGGCGGCGGTGGTCACCGGCTATGCGCTGGTGAACGATATTGACACGTTGGATCTCTGGGTCGCGCGTGCAGCCCAGACAGGCCATTTGGCCTTCGACGTTCACACCGATATCGATCAGCCTGTCGCCTGCCAGGTCACAGGCATCGCGCTGGCCGTGGCGCCGGGCGAGGCCTGCTATATTCCGCTGTTCCACAGCGGCGGCGGGGGCACACCCAGCGGGGAGCTGGGATTGGGCGACGTCGCTTTTCCGCAACTGCCGGTGGGCAAGGTCTTAGAACGCCTGCGCGAGATTATGGCCGACCCCGCCATCCTAAAGGTCGCCCATAACGCCAAATTCGATACTCAAATCCTGCGTTGCCTCGGCCTCGAGGTGACGCCAATCGACGATACGCTGCTGCTGTCCTATGTGCTGGACGGCGCCAGCCAGGATCACGGCCTGGCGCCCCTGGCCGAGCGGTCGCTGGGCGTGGCGGCCCAGTCGCTGGTCGAACTGACCGGTACCGGCCGCGCCGCATTGACCTTTGCGCAACTCTCGCCCGACGTCGCGCTGCCCTATGCGGCACAGCAGGTCGATTTGGTTGTGCGGCTGCAGCCTGCGCTGCGCGCCCGGTTGGTCACCGAACGTCAGGTCACGCTCTATGAGCGGATCGATCGCCCGCTGGTGCCGGTCATAGCCGGGATGGAGCAGGCCGGGATCAAGGTCGACCGCGCAATATTGGCGCGGCTAGCCCAAGGGTTCGGTGAGCGCCTGGCTGAACTGGAACAGCAGATTCATGCGGGGGCGGGCCGGCCTTTCAACATCGGCTCGCCTAAGCAGATCGGCGAGGTTCTGTTCGATGAGCTGAAGCTGCCCTCAGGCCGAAAGGTGAAAAGCGGCGGTTGGTCGACCGATGCCGATGTTTTGGAGCCATTGGCGGAGCAGTATCCGATCGCTAAGCAGGTGCTGGACTGGCGGGGTCTCTCCAAGCTGAAAAGTACCTATGCCGATGCGCTGTTGAACGAGATTCAAGCCTCGACAGGGCGGGTTCACACATCTTTCGCGTTGGCCGCGACCAATACCGGGCGCCTGTCTTCGATCGACCCCAATCTGCAGAATATTCCGGTCCGCACCGAGGACGGCCGGCGGATCCGCACGGCCTTTGTCGCAGATGCCGGCAATGTGCTGCTGTCGGTCGATTATTCGCAGATCGAGCTTCGCCTTGTGGCCGAGATCGCGGGCATCGCCGCGCTGAAGGAGGCGTTTCTCAACGGCGACGACGTTCATGCCTTGACCGCATCCCAAGTCTTCGGCGTGCCGATGGACCAGATGACGCGCGATATTCGCAGCAAGGCCAAGGCGATCAATTTCGGTATTATCTACGGCATCTCAGGCTTCGGCCTGGGCCAGCAACTGGGCGTCGGCGCGCGCGAGGCGGGCGAATATATCAAGCAATATCTGGAGCGGTTTCACGAGCTTAAAACCTATATGGACGAGACCAAGGCCTTTGCCCGTTCGCACGGCTATGTGCTGACGCTCGCCGGCCGCAAATGCTATATGCCGGGCATCGCGAACAAAATTCCTTCGGTGCGCGCCGGGGCCGAGAGGCAGGCTGTGAATGCCCGTATTCAAGGCACTGCCGCGGATATCATGAAACGCGCTATGATCCGGGTCGACAAGGCGCTCACCTGCACGCATTCTCCGGCGCGGATGCTGCTGTCGGTGCATGACGAACTGGTGTTCGAAGTGCCCGAAAGCGCGGCCGACGAGGCGGCGGATCTGGTAAAGCGCGAGATGGAAGCGGCGGCGACATTGGGCATTCCGCTCGTGGCCGAGGGCCGCTGGGGCAAAAGCTGGGCGGACGCACATTGACTGACACTGAAACCGAGATCGAGGCCGCGCCCATCGTCATCGAGGATTGTCCGCGCTGCGGCAAGCCGGTGACGCTGTGCGTCTGCCAGGACATTCAGCCGATCGACAATAAGATCGCGCTGCTGATCCTTCAGCACCCGCAGGAGCAGGACAAGGCGCTGGGCACGGCGCGGTTGACCGCGCTCAGCTTCAAGAACGCCGTATTCAAGACCGGCCTGTCATGGCCCAGCCTGACCAAGGCATTGGGCCGCACCGCGGATCCGAAACGCTGGGCGACGCTCTATCTTGGCTCCGCCGATCCCAAGCTGATCGCCCCCGGACAGGCGATCTTGGCGTTGGACGCAAAAGGCCATCTGCTGCCAATCCAGGAAATGGCGTTGGCCGATATTCAGGGTGTGATCGTGCTGGACGGAACATGGAGCCAGGCCAAGACTCTGTGGTGGCGCAATGCCTGGTTGCTCAAATGCAAACGCGTGGTGCTGGCGCCAAGCCGCCCCTCGCTTTACGGCAAACTGCGCCGCGAGCCCCGCCGCGAGGGCCTCTCGACGCTGGAGGCCGCCGGAATGCTGCTCAGCCACCTGGAAAAGAAGCCGGAAATCGAAACGGCGCTGACCGCCACTTTCACGAAATTACTTGAGCTTTACCGCCTGAACCCACCGACGGCCACCGGCCCGCTGCCTGGCGCAAAAGCCTTGCCGCGGCGGCGGGTGCAAAGGCGGTATACGCGGGGGTAGTTCAAGTCCCTTTTCCGCCTAGCGGTCGTGAGTTTTAAGCCAAAACCCGCGCGTATTTCCCTCTGGCGAAGAAACGGTCCATGTCGTCGGCCGTTGCGCCCTGGAAGGCTTTGCCGTCGTGGGTGCGGATTTCCTGTTCGGTCTGGATCATTTCTTTGGCGGCAGGCCGCTCCCCAATCGCGGCGACCCAGCGGGCGACGTTGGGATATTCGACGTAATTGTCCAATTTCAGCAATTCATGGTTGCGCGCCCAGGGCCAGGTGGCGACATCGGCTATTGAGTAATCGTTACCCGCCATATAGGCGGTTTCTCCCAATCGGCGGTCGAGTACGCCGATCAGCCGGTGAATCTCGGTGAAATAGCGGTTGCGGGCATATTCGTTGCCCTCCTGCGGGGCGGCGCGGGTGAAGTGGACGAATTGTCCGGACATTGGTCCGATGCCGCCCATCTGGAACATCAGCCACTGGAAGACGGTATGGCGCTGCCGCAGATCGGTGGGCCACAGCTTGCCGGTTTTCTCAGCCAGATAGATGAGGATCGCACCTGATTCGAAGACGGTGAAAGGTTGGCCGCCGGGGCCGTCCTGATCGACGATGACCGGGACGCGGCCGTTTGGGTTCAGCGCCTTGAATTCCGCCTTGTACTGATCGCCGGCGATCATGTTCACATGACGGAAATGATAGGGCAGATCGACCTCGCCCAGCATCAGAACGACTTTGAGAACGTTCGGGCTGGCCATGCCATAGAGATCGATCATCGCGTTTTCCCCTGAGATTTTCAGTGGGGGTCTTATAGCGCCTCTGGGCGAGCGGCGATCTATTTTTTTATGCGGTCGACCAATTCCGGCGGGATGATCGGCGGCACGGTATTTTCCGTCCAGCCGAATTGCTGTTCCATGCGCTGGAGGCTTTTGCGCAACGCCACGGCCATTGCGGGTGTGAGAATCAGCGCCATCTGCGGCAGTTTCAACGACGGCACAAAATCGACCAGTAAGCCCGCACCGCTGTCGCTTTCCGCGACGCCGATTTTGAGGTCCGTGACGAAGCCGCAGTGCAGCAGGTTCGGCGTCTTGGATTGCGCGGGTGCGTCGGTTTTCGCAGTTTCGTCCATGGCCTTCGTTCTTTCTCAGTCAGCCCGCAATCTCCGCCGCGTGCTTGGTGTCGTTATAAAGCCGGGCCTCGCAGATTTTCCCGTCGCGGAACAGGAACAGGTAATGATAGCGGTTGCGGTAGACCTTCCCGTTGATCAGTTCGGCATGCCCCTCGGCTTCGACGGCAACACGGTCCCCCTCGGCAGTAACGCCGAAAACGGTAATCTTCGAGGGTGCTTTGAACATGCCCGCGAAGGACCCGGCGATCTTCAAAAAAGCCTCGTTGGCGAACTCTCCGCGGCCGGGGGCCCACCAGACGGCATCGGGAGTCAAAAGCGACGGATCGGGCGCGCCCGCGCCCAGTGTCGCGACCATCTTCAGGGCCGTGGCCCGGTTATCTTCGGTGCTCATACTGCTTTCGTAGTACGCAGTCGGGCGAGGAACAACTACAATGATCCTCAGTTGTTTAGCGGGGCCATGAAATCAACGTATTTTCGTGAAACATAAGACGTATTCATGTGAAATATAATATGGGCTCGAACCCAGGAGGCGATGATGAATTCACCAAAGAATAAGGAACCCCGCATGGCAAACAGAGCGAAACTCGCGCTCGTGGCGGGCACGGCTGTTCTGGCGCTGGGCCTGATTCAGGCCGCCCAGGCGCAACCCTATGAGGCCAATGTCACCTATGATGCGCCGTTGATGTCCGGTCCGTCGCCGGACTATCCGGCGGTTGCAGATCTTTATGCGGGCGAGCCGGTGACAGTTTTCGGCTGCCTCGACGGATACAGTTGGTGCGACGTCGGGGCGGAGGATTATCGCGGCTGGTTCGATGCCGGCTTGCTCAGCTATTCCTACGAAGGGCGGCCGGTTCCGCTGTATGATTACGGCTACCAGATCGGACTGCCGATCATCGGCTTTTCGTTCGGCGAATATTGGGGGCGCTATTACCACGACCGCCCATTCTACCACGACCGTGACCGTTTCGAGCGCATCGCTCCGGCGCCGCGCGGGTCGATAGCGCAGTATCACGGCCCGCGCGTCGGCATCGGTCCTGCCCGGCCCGAGCGTGGTTTCGAGCGTGGCCCAGGTTTCGAACGTGGCCCGGCTCAGCCGCAGTTCCAACCGCAGCGTGGTCCTGAACAGCCACGGCCTCAGGGGTCGCAACCACAGCAACAGGGGCAATTCCAGCCCCATGTGCAGGGTTCGCCTTCGCACGAGCGTTATGTCGGCGCCGGGCAGCCACCGCAGCCGCCACGCCCGCCGCAGGCACCTCAAGCTGTGGCGCACCCGCAGGCCGCACCTGCTCATCCCCCGGCCAGGCCCGCTGTGCCTCCGCCCCAGCATCCGCAAGGCCAGCAGCCGAATGCAGAGCATCGGGAAGACCAGCACTAAGGGCAAACCGGCAAAACGGCAAAAGAAAGGGCGTTTCTTTAAGGGACGCCCTTTTTCATTCTAGCCCGAGCGGGTGTCTCCTGGTAACAGGGAATATGACCCCGCCAATCGAATCCGAATCACTCCGCCAGCATCGTCCCGTTACCTGGGAGGAGATTCAGCGCGACGCCGCACTGCTAGCAAAGAAATTATCGTCGAAGGGGCCGTGGCAGGGCATCGTGGCCGTGGCGCGCGGCGGATTGGTGCCGGCGGCGCTGGTTGCGCGCTCTCTGGGCATCCGCAGAATAGAAACCGTGTCTGCCGCCGCCTATGACGGCCAGCACCGCAGCGAACTCGAACTGCTGAAATTCCCCAGCGCCGCCGGCGACGGCAAGGGCTGGCTGGTTATCGACGATCTAGTCGACAGCGGCACGACAATGCAAATTGTCCGGACAATTCTGCCGAAGGCCTATGTCGGCGTGCTCTATGCCAAGCCGCTGGGGCGGCCGCTGGCCAACGCCTTCGTTCGTGAGTTTCCCCAGGACAGTTGGATCGATTTTCCCTGGGAAATGCAGTTGGTCGTTTAACGGCCTTCTTAGCGGCGGCGCCCCGGATTGCGGCGCGCACGGCTTGTCGCTCTCCCACGAACGCGCTAACACACCGACATCCCTTAACTGATCCATTTTCGTTTTCAACAGACGGACCTTAGAGACATGGCACGCAAAAAGATCGCCCTCGTCGGCGCCGGCCAAATCGGCGGCACCTTAGCCCTCCTCGCCGGCTTTAAGGAGCTTGGCGACATTACCCTGATCGACGTTGTCGAAGGCGTGCCTCAGGGCAAGGCGCTCGACATCGCCGAAGCGTCGCCGGTCGACGGCTTTAACGCAGGCTATACCGGTTCGAACGACTATGCCGATCTGGCAGGAGCCGACGTCGTCATCGTGACCGCGGGCATCCCGCGCAAGCCCGGCATGA
>PLTD01000162.1:24151-27323 GCA_003165335.1 Rhodospirillales bacterium
GTCGGCATGGCCGGCGTGCTGGACAGTGCGCGCTTCCGCTATTTCCTGTCGGAAGAATTCAAGGTTTCGGTTCAGGATGTCACCGCCTTCGTGCTGGGCGGTCATGGCGACACGATGGTGCCCTCGGTGCGCTATTCCACCGTTGCCGGCATTCCCTTGCCCGACCTCGTGAAAATGGGTTGGACCACTCAAGAACGTTTGGACCAGATCGTACAGCGCACCCGTGACGGCGGCGCAGAGATCGTCAAGCATCTGAAGACCGGCTCTGCCTTCTATGCCCCGGCCGCTTCGGCGATCGCGATGGCGGAAAGCTATCTGCTGGACCAAAAGCGCGTCCTGCCTCTGGCCGCGATGCTGGACGGCCAGTATGGCGTCAAGGGCGTCTATGTCGGCGTGCCGGTCGTGCTGGGCGCCGGTGGCGTGGAGCGGATCGTCGAGATCGAGTTGTCGGCTGAGGAGAAGTCCCAGTTCGACAAGTCCGTCGCCGCGGTGAACGAGCAGGTTGCTGTTGCCAAGGGCCTGATGGCCAAAGGCTGAAAAAGGTTCGAACGATGAAGGGATCGCGCGCGATCGATTTCGGGCTTTTGCTCGGTTTGGCGCTCGCGGCCTTATTCACGTCTGCTGCATCCGCACAGTCGAGCGGCGGCGGCACGGGCGGCAATGGCCTAGGTGGCAACGGCCTGGGTGGCAATGGCATGAGCGGGGGCGGGCAGGGCCGCAGCCGTCAGCAGCCGGGCATCAATAATCGCGAGCCCGTTCCCGATCAGTCGGTTTCGCCCAGAACGACCGATCCCGAGGCCTATGACGCGATCGATCTCTATTCCCGCCTCTGCGTCTCGACGCGCGGCAATCGCGACCGTGCGGCGGTGATCGTCGGCGACGGCGATACGGCCATCGAAAAAATGGACGCGCCTTTGCTCCGCGGCATGGAAAATGGCCAGTCCGGCGGTGTCGGCTGGATCATCCGCATGCCGCTGGGCGACAAAATACTTCTGGAATATCCGCCCGACGGGACCTGTATCGTGCGCGCGCCGCGGGTTAACGCCGCGCAGATGGAAATTGCCTTCCGTAATCTGCTGGAGCAATTCAGCGCCAGCGGGCAGTTCGACGTCCATCGCCTGGCCGATCAGACCAAGACGATCGACCAGCCGGAAAAGGCCGAGACTCATCGGGATGAACCCAAAGACGAACAGTCTGGACCGCCGGCCAAGCTCAAGTTTCACATTCTGGCCTACAGCATGACGCTGCCCGATCTGGGCAAGGCCGCGCAGCTGGTGCTGGCGACGACCGACTCGAAATCGACCTCGATTCAGGCGACGATCAGCTTCGCCGTGCCGACCGAAAGCACAGATAACGCTAGACGCTGAGTGCAAATGCTCTCGTTCGAGCCCAAGAAAGCGACGATTCTTTTTCGCAGGGTGAGTATTTTGCGATGCAACAGGCCCTAGAAGGGTTGCCCTCGTCGGCGATGGTGTTAGATTGCGCCCGCACCGGGATTTACCCGGCTTTTTTCCACAATTCCCGGCGTTTTTCATGAACGTACACGAATATCAAGCCAAGGCGCTTCTCCAGAAGTATGGCGTCGCGGTACCGCGCGGCGGTGTCGCCTATACTCCACAAGAGGCAACCGAGGTTGCTACGTCGCTTGGCGGGCCAGTTTGGGTCGTCAAAGCTCAGATCCATGCAGGCGGCCGCGGTAAGGCCGGCGGCGTCAAGGTGGTGAAGTCTCTCGATGAGGTCTTTGCCCGCGCTGAGGACATGCTGGGCAAGGTCCTGGTCACCCACCAGACCGGTCCTGCGGGGCGTGAGGTCAAGCGCATCTATGTCGAAGAAGGGTGCGACATCAAACGCGAGCTTTATGTCGGCCTGTTGATCGATCGCGCTACATCGCGGGTCACGATCATGGCTTCGACCGAAGGCGGAACCGAGATCGAGGAAGTCGCGGCCCATACGCCGGAAAAGATCCTCATGGTCGCGGTCGATCCGGCAACGGGCTTTCAGGCCTTTCACGCCCGCAAGGTCGCGTTCGGCTTGGGCCTCGAGGGCAAGCAGGTCAGCAGCGCGGTCAAGTTCCTGACCGCAATGTACAAGGCTTTCGTCGAACTGGATGCTTCGATCGTCGAGATTAACCCGCTGGTCATCACCGGCGCCGGCGATGTCATCGCGCTCGATGCCAAGATGAATTTCGACGACAACGCGCTCTATCGCCATCCCGACGTCGCGGCGCTGCGCGACGAGGCCGAGGAAGACCCGATCGAACTCGAAGCCGGCAAGCATGAGCTGAATTATGTGAAGCTGGACGGCAACATCGGCTGCATGGTCAATGGCGCGGGTCTGGCCATGGCGACGATGGACATCATCAAGCTGTATGGCGGCGAGCCCGCCAACTTCCTCGATGTCGGCGGCGGCGCGACGCGCGAGCGTGTCACCACCGCTTTCAAGCTGATCCTGTCAGACGTGAATGTCGAAGGGGTTCTGGTCAATATCTTCGGCGGCATCATGCGCTGCGACGTCATTGCCGAGGGCGTGATCGCGGCGGTCAAGGAGTCCGGCCTCACGGCGCCGTTGGTGGTGCGGCTCGAAGGCACCAACGTCGATCTCGGCAAGAAGATCCTGCGCGAGTCCGGCTTGAACGTCATTCCCGCCGACGATCTCGACGACGCGGCGCAGAAGATCGTGGCGGCGGTCCGTTCCGCCGGGCAGGGGGCCCGCTGATGTCGATCCTCGTCAACGCTGAAACGAAAGTCATCACCCAGGGTTTCACCGGCAAGAACGGCACCTTCCATTCCGAGCAGGCGATCGCCTACGGCACCAAGATGGTCGGCGGCGTTTCACCGGGCAAAGGCGGCTCGGTGCATCTCGGCCTGCCGGTGTTCGACACGGTCGCCGAAGCGCGCGAGACGACCGGCGCCGACGCTTCGGTGATCTATGTCCCGCCGCCCGGCGCGGCGGACGCGATCTGCGAGGCGATCGCGGCGGAGATTCCGCTGATCGTCTGCATCACCGAGGGCATCCCGGCGCTCGACATGGTCAAGGTCAAGCGTGCGCTGTCGGGCTCGAAGTCGATCCTGGTCGGGCCGAACTGCCCTGGCGTGATGACGGCGGGCGAATGCAAGATCGGCATCATGCCGGGCAACATCTTCAAGCCCGGCAGCGTCGGCATCGTCTCGCG
>PLTD01000169.1:0-2235 GCA_003165335.1 Rhodospirillales bacterium
GGCTTAACTGCCAGCGCGGTGAAAAGCGGCTGGTATCTCAGCCTCTGTTTATGCACGCGGAACCCAGCCCAATACAGGCTGGGTGGACGCACGCAAGTCCGACGTTATTCGCGATCCCGGCGGCTGCGGAACCTGTCGAACTTCGCTTTCTGGTCCGCATCCAGGCTCTTGTAGAACGCGAGCAGCTTCGGATTTTCCACCTCCAGAGCGGCGAGCCGAGCCTTTAGCATGTTCTGGTGGAACGTCAGCCGGGATTCGAACGTCGAGAGATCCGGTTTGGTGGCGCAAAGGGTGGTCTTCGTGTCGTCGACGGCCTTGGTGCGGGCATCGACGAATTCCTTGTAGGCGGCCTTCTGCGCGTCGGTGAGATCAAGATGTTCCGCCAGCCGCTGCGCCATCTTGTGATGATGGCTGTGCTCGGTCGGCGCGGCGCAAATGCGATCATAGACCGACCCGCGGTCCCCATCCTTCTCGGCCCGGGCTGGGCCGAAGCCGGCGACGAGAAGCGTCGAGGCGATGACAAGAGCGGAAACGTTGAGGTATTGCATGTGAAGCTCCAGTGTTGGAATTGATAAAGCGGTTATAGGGTTCGATCCCGATGGTTTCGGCCATCGCAGGCTCTCGGCCACAGGACTGATGCGTGATGGCAAGCGGTCGGGGTTGCTAGTGCTTGCCGTGTCCACCGCCGCCGCCGTGACCTCCGCCGCCGGCATGACCTCCACCGCCGACATGTCCGCCGCCAACATGACCGCCACCGCCGCGAAAGCCGCGGCCGCCGCCGCCCACGTATCCACCGCCGCCACCGCCGACATATCCGCCGCCGTAGTAGCCGTCGCCGTAGCCGCAGTCGTTGTAGTAGCAGCTGCCACCGATCGCATTGCCGATCACGCCGGACATGATGCCGCCGATGATCGCCTCAGGAATAGCCGCGTTATTGTAATGCCGATAGTAAACCTGCTCGACGTTAGCGTCGGGNNATTCATGTGATGATCCTCTTGCTTTGATGTGGAAGGCTTGATGCAAAGAGCGCGGCGGTTGCTTCGTTTGTCATTCCTGGAAACAGCACGGTGAAGCGCGCACCGTGGCCGTCGTCGCCTCGGCCGATCCTCAGCTCGCCGCCGATTTGCCTCGCGAACGATTGAATGATCCTCATGCCGAGCCCGGTGCTGGCGCCGGGGTCGAACCCTTCCGGCAGGGCCGGGCCGCCGTTGGCAACCGAAAGCGCATAGCCCAATGCCGAATCGGGCTGCAGGCTGATAGCGATCCGGCCGTCGCCGTATTTTGCTGCGTTGGCGATCAACTCGCTGACGACGAATCCAAGCGGAATCGCAATGGCGGCCGGCAGATTGAGCTCAATGCCCTCGACCAGTACCTGCTCCGGGCGCTCTTCCGAAGACAGCATCGCCGAGAAATCCCGGCCGAAATCCTGAAGGAATTTCCTGAACTCGATGGCCTGCACACCGTCATAGGAATGAAGACGATGATGAATGCGCGCGATCATCGAGACGCGATTGGCCGCGACGGCCAATTGCGCGGCGGCTTCCGGGTTGGTCGCNNGAAAGCAGACTGATGGTCATCTGCAGGTCGTTCATCAGCCGGTGATCGGATTCTCTGCTCAGGAGCTCTTGCCGCTGGATCAACTCGTCCTGTTGACGAAGCCGCGCCTCACTCTCCGCCAGCGCATCGCGCAGGCGTATCTCCACGGATCTGTAGTGGTTCAACTCGCGCTCGCAGCTCTCGACCGTGCGGCTCGACGAACTGGAAAAGGCCGGGGTGGGCGGCAACCGCCGTCCGATCTCGTCGCCATCGGAAACCTGCTGCGGAATGGCGGATTGATTGCCCATAGGCCAAAATGATCACGAGGCGGCCGCACCCGTCTTGATCTAGGTCAACTATAAGTCGTATACTGGACAGTGCCAAAAGTGAGTTGACTACTTCCTGCGGAAAATAAGTACCGGGGGCGAAAAAACGCCTGTCTTTGACCCTGTGATCAACCGCAAAACTGAGCCTTGTGTCGGATATCGGACATGACATAGTCAGGGCATTACTAGGGGAGCGGATCTATGGAAAAATTCATCCATAGGGAGAACCTAGCCCTCTTGAGGAAGCGTCTTGCTGAAACGCAGGACGAAAAACAGCGCGCGGTCATCTTGAAGCTGTTGGCAGAGGAAGAGGCGAAAGACACGCCTCTGCGACGGAAGTCATGAACCGCCGGGGCGTTGGATACTCACTCAC
>PLTD01000169.1:2279-2732 GCA_003165335.1 Rhodospirillales bacterium
GAGCGCAGGCCCGTTCGCGCGACCCGCAAATTTAAGTCGGAAGCCGACGCGAAGCAATTTGCCCAGGAGGTGATCAACGCCGGCTGGAGCACGATTGCGGGGACCTTGAATCCCTATACGCCGAAGAAGACGGTAGCGTCGGCGCAAATTCTCGATTGGATCGCTGCACCAAGCTCAACACTAAGTTCATGTCGATTGATACCTCGTTGAAATAAGGGATGGCGGAAAGGCTTGCGTAACAGCGCCAGATCGCGCTTGCGAGCCTCCCGATTACGCCGGCGGGTTCTTGGTCGCGCCTTTTTGCTTAATCGAAAGTCCCGGGCGAATTGTCATCTTCTCTATGCTTTAGGGGGAGCGGCCAGTAGTTCTTGCAATCTCCTCTAGCGATTTGGCGAAAGCCATAACCAAAGGTGAAGCGCCGCTGGCCGACTGCTGCGAAGCAGGCCGACCACT
>PLTD01000112.1 GCA_003165335.1 Rhodospirillales bacterium
CTGGCGTTACTGCTGGCTCCGTTCGTGGAGAGCGACACCGCCCCAGTGAACAGATTGGTAGAACCCAGCGTGATCGTCGCCGAAGCCGCCGAGGTGGTGAAGGACGAGGTGCCGGTTATAGTCAGCACGCCCGTTTGCGTCAGATTGCCGGTGCTGTCGACCACGGTCAGATTGTTGCCCAGCGTACCGGCGCCCAGCACCGTCGCGATGCTGTTCGTCAGGCTCGCAGCCCCTGTTCCCGTGTTCAGCGATACAGCACCGGTAAAGGCGTTCGCCTGCGTCAGTGTCAGTGCGCCCGTCCCGGAGGTCGTGAAGGCAGACGTTCCGCCGACCGTCAATACGCCGGTCTGGGTGATCGCCGTGCTTGCGGTGCTGTCGACGACCGTCAAATTGCCGCCGACGTTCGACGTGCCGAGGACCAGCGCACCGGCCCGAGTCAGACTGGCATTGCCACTGGCTCCCGTCGTGGAGAGCGTCACCGCCCCGGTTAGAACGTTGGCCGAAGTCAGCGTAATCGTCGCGTTGCTCGCGGACGTGGTGAATGACGATGTACCCGTAATCGTCAGTATACCGGTCTGGGTCAGGTTGCCGGTGCTGTCGATCACCGTCAGTGCGCCGCCGACCGTCGATGCCGCCAACGCCGTCGCCAGATTATTTGTCAGGCTGGCGTTGCCGCCCGTGGCGCCGGTCGTGATTGTCACCGCACCAGTCAGAAGATTGGTCTGCGTGAGGGTGATCGTGGCTGCCGCAGCTGAGGTGGTGAACGACGACGTACCCGTTACCGTCAGAGCACCCGTCTGCGTCAGATTCCCCGTGCTGTCCACGATGGTCAGCGTGCCGCCCATCGTGCCCGCACCCAGCACCGTCGCAATGCTGTTGGTCAGGCTCGCAGCGCCGGTCCCCGTGTTCAGCGATACCGCACCCGTAAAGGCGTTGGCCTGCGTCAGCGTCAGGGCACCGGTCCCGGACGTCGTGAACGACGACGTTCCGCCAACCGTCAGAACACCCGCCTGGGTGATCGCCGTGCTCGCTGTGCTGTCGACGACCGTCAAATTGCCGCCGATCGTCGATGCCGCCAGCGACAGCGCACCGGCTCGCGTCAGGCTGGCATTGCCGCTCGCGCCCGTCGTGGAGAGCGTCACCGCGCCCGTCAACGCGTTCGCCGAGGTCAGCGTGATCGTGGCGTTGCTGGCAGATGTGGTGAAGCTCGACGTCCCCGTCACCGTCAGCACGCCCGTTTGCGTCAGGTTGCCGGTGCTGTCGACCACGGTCAGATTGTTACCCAGCGTGCCGGCGCCCAGCACCGTCGCGATGCTGTTGGTCAGGCTCGCAGCGCCTGTTCCCGTGTTCAGCGATACAGCACCGGTAAAGGCATTCGCCTGCGTCAGCGTCAGAGCGCCGGTCCCGGACGTCGTGAACGACGACGTTCCGCCGACGGTCAGTGCCCCCGTCTGGGTGATCGCCGTGTTCGTCGTCGAATCGGCGACCGTCAAATTGCCGCCGACCATCGAAGCCGCCAGCGACAGTGCACCGGCGCGCGTCAGGCTGGCGTTAGCGCTGGCGCCAGTTGTACTCAAGGTCACCGCGCCGGTCAGCACATTCGCCGAAGTGAGCGTGATGGTGGCGTTACTCGTAGACGTCGTGAAAGACGATGTTCCAGTGACTGTCTGCACGCCAGTCTGGGTCAAATTGCCCACGGAATCGATATCAATCAGATTGCCGCCGACTGTCGTGGTCCCCAGAGCGAGAGCAATATTGTTGGTCAGGCTGGCGTTGCCGCTAGCGCCGTTCGTACTCATCGAAACGGCGCCGGTAAACGCATTGGCCTGGGTCAGCGCAATCGTCGCGTTCGCCGCTGAAGTCGTGAACGATGACGTACCCGATACGGTCAGAGCGCCAGTCTGGGTCAGATTGCCGACACTGTCAGTCACCGTCAGTGTTCCGCCAATCGACGATGCGCCCAGCACAGTCGCCTGACCGTTGGTCAGGCTAACGTTGGCGGTTGTCCCTGTGGTGCTGAACGACACTGCGCCAGTCAAAAGATTGGTCGAACCGAGAACGATCGCCTGATTCGACGCCGAAGTCGTAAAGGATGACGTTCCCCCGACGGTCAGAACCGCCGACTGGGTAATGCCGCCGGTCGAACCCACTACAGTCAGGTTGCCGCCGCTGCTGATCCCGGCGTTCATCGCAACCGACGTACCGGTCAGCGAGATATTTCCTGACGCCGTGGTAAGCGTCCCACCGACCGTGATTGCGCCGCCGGCCGTCATCGTGATTCCGCCGGCCCCGGTGGCATTAATCGTGCCGGTGCCGCCGATGGTACTCGCAGCGTTGAGCGTCAGGGTATTGCCGCTGCTCCAGGTAAGGTTGGAACTGAGCGTGATTGTGCCCGCTGAGGCACCGGCGGTGCCGCTATTGGTGGTCGTGACAGTGATGCTGTTACTGGCGAGCGCAGTCTGCAAATCAGTATTCAGGATATTCGAAGTCGTCGCGCCACTCGTCGGGGAATAGGTGTTGGACGCAAGTGCATCGTTGGTTGTCGCTGAACCGTTGATCGTGACGTTAGATGGGTCGAGCAACAGCGATCCGGTCGTGCCGTACGGCGCCCGCGTATCGACAGTTCCGGTGAACTGGAGAAGCTGCTCGCCCGAAGTTTCGACGAAGCCGCCATCGCCGCCGAGGTCGCCGCCGCGTGCTGAAATCGATCCGGCAAAATTCGTCTGCTGATCCGACCAAACAACGACGTGACCGCCGCTCCCGATGCCGCCCACCCCGCCATCAGCGGAAATTTTGGCGCCGGACTGAACGGTCGTCTGCTGAGCGTTGGCAACCGGTGTCGATGAGAAATTTTGCGTCGGGTCGCTGCCGCCATGGCGGTCGCCGCCCACCAGGATCGTGCCTCCGTCCGATCCGCCATCGGCCGAAATGACCGCCGTGCCTGTAACATTCACCTTCGCTGCGGTTGCGACGATCTTGCCGCCGGCCTTGCCGGGTTTGGTTGCGCTGGTGTTGATCGTTCCCGATACCGCCAAGGTTCCACCGGCCGTGCCGCCGGTTACATCGACTGCGCCGCCCGAGCCATCGACATTTTGGGCCGATACGGTGCCGGCTACCGTGACGTCGCCACCGGCCGAAAGCCATACATGGCCGTCTTTGACGGTCGTGCCGGTCGCCCGAACAATGCCGCCATTATTGCCCGCCAGGGCATAAACATTGCCGCCCGCCGCACTCAATTCGACCTGAGCCCCGGCAATGCCGCCGGTATTCGTGACGTCTCCGCTGCCGCTCTTGATGTAGATTTTCTGACCGGCATTAGCCGGCTGAAGCAGAACGTCGTCGCCGGCGGCCAACGCGGCTGTCCCGTTGGCGGTGCTGATTTGCCCGTCGTTCCCGACCGATTTGCCGACCAGCACGACGTTGCCGTTCGCCGAGGTGATCGTGCCTTGATTGACGACCGTGCCCGATGAGTTGCCCTGAAATTCAAGCGCCTGGCCGGTCATGAACTGGCTGTTGCCGACGTCGCGGCTCGATGCGACGAAGCTTCCGCCGGTTATGACCTGACCGGTCGACGTGACGACAACGCCGTTCTGGTTGACGACATAGACCGAGCCGGTTGCTTTGAGAGAACCGGCAACAACGGATGGATCCAAGCCGGTAATCCGGTTCAGCGTCGCGCCGGTACCGTTATTGAACTGGACGCTGTTCCCCTGCCCGATCGAAAAGGATTTCCAGTTGATGATGCCGCGCGACGTCGTCTGATTAACCGCCAGGCCGTTGCCTGCCGCGGCAATTGCACCCGAACCTGCCGCGAACTGACCGCCGGTCGGGAGGGCGCCCGCAGCGAAAGTGTGGTTCGTCGCCGACAGCAGGGCGATGATCGAGGGAAACAAGACCCGCGACCAGCCCCTCTCACGTGCGTATATGCGCGTGCGCGCGCGCACGCGTTCCGTCCCCGCGAGAGGGGCAGTCAGGATCGTTGCATAGTCCTCCGTGATAGGCGTCGTGTCGCGCGCGCGACCGCCGCGTTTGCCTGTGAATTTCCGGCTATTGCGCATATGCGCAAACAGCCGTCGGGATCGGTACTGTACGGGCTCCCCTGGCCCAAACTCCAATCGCCCCAATCGAAAATATTTTTACTAATTTGCGCATCATTTTCGAAGAATCTTCGCCATATCCGTATAATGCAAGAATCGTACCGGAACAGTTTTATGGCGGATTTCCTGGGCTTTCCCCCGAAAAATAGATTCAATTATAACTAATTGTAAGATTTCCTGACAAAAAACAAGCGTATTGTATACGGACCGGCAAAGGACCCAGATCAAATACAGTGAAATTTTCGCCCGATTTTAGAAATTTTAAGACAAAAAAATGCCGTACTTCGACTTCCAAGAAGGCGATTTGAAACAGGCAATCGCCGAAATTCGAAGTTACAGATGACATCTGGTGAATGAAAAAATCCGATCAACTAATACCACTTTAAAAGTGATATTAGTTGATTCCGGCCCAGTCTTTCAGGGCAGCAGTTGTGATACTGTTAAGCTTGGTTTGGGTGATCAGGCCCGCTATCGGGCGCGAAGACTAAGACGCGCCCAACCCACTCGTTCGGGAGCAGATCCATCGGCTCAACCGACGCCCGGATTGGATTAACATACTGACTTAATTGGTGACCCCAAGGGGATTCAAACCCCTGTTACCGCCGTGAAAGGGCAGAGTTTCGGGTCTCGATACGCTAGGGCTTAATGCCGCAAGGCGGCAGAAATAGCCCCAACGCCAAGTTTTACAACGCTTCCAGCAAGACGCTGGTTTCAGTGTGTGCCTGTGGGGGTGATCCGGTTCCCACAGGTTTCAGAATAGGATTGGCACACAATTGGCACAGGAGGAAACCGTAGGGACCCAACGGAAATGAAGGTGCAAGCCGATCAGTTCCACCGTCCCACCGGCGCACGAACAGGGCTACCATCATAGGCTCGGCCTCCGCTTCCCGCCCATATCGGTCGTCGAACGTGGTCATTAAGTCGCACAATAAGAAACGTTAGCGCCTATCGACCGCTCGCCGATGCGCGATCTTTATGACGGCATACCGCCACCGCGCCGAAATGTTGCTGATTTTACCGACACAGGCCACGACGTCGGCCGCTACATCGCGACGTTCCGGTGCGCTGTGAGAGATCTGACACGCGTGAGCGACTATTCGAAATCGGAGGCAAAGGACAAGGAGGACGCGACCCATGGCGTCATGTTTTGGCTCAACCCGGTAAGATGCAACCGGAACATTGGCCGGGCGAGCAGGTTCAAATCCCGGGCAGGATTTGGCCGAGACCGACATTGGCTCGAGGTCGTGATCTGACGCTCTTTCCGCCGGGGTCAGGCCAGGTCGAAGGGGTCGAGGTTCATCACCTTGTTCCACGGAGCCACGAAGTCACGCACGAACTTCTTTTGAGAGTCGTCGCATGCATAGACCTCCTCGTGGACCCGTTCGAGACGATGCGCGTTTCGGAGATCATGGCGCAGCCCGCCTTTCATCTGCCGGCGAGCATGACGATCACCGATGCGATTACCTTTTTCACGGCATCGGATGCGCCCCCCCCCGCATAAGAGCTATCCCTTGATTGATGGCTACGGGCGGGTCGTGGCGATGTTTTCCCGGGCCGACGCACTGCGCTGGACGATGAGCGGTTGGCCTGCGGATAAATCGCTCGGGGAGCAGCTCGCCGATCAGGAACCTGTCGTCGGCTATGAGGACGAATTGGTCGGAAGTCTTGCCGACAGGATGGCCGCTGGGGATATAGGCAGAGTGCCGATATTGCGGCGCATCGATGGTCGGCTGGTTGGGCTCGTCGCACGGCGGGATCTGTTGCGTGTCCGCGCCAACGTCGTTCGCCAGGAGAGGGATCGGGAGATTCTGATCCGGTTCCGAGCGGTCCGATCGACGGGAGAGCGGTGAAACGATGACGAAATATGGGGAATCAATCTTTATTTTGTGTGATGCGCGTCCCTACGCATCAGAGATTGGAGGGTCCGATTATGCGGCGCGCGCTAAAAGCAGCATCGGCCCATAGGAGATGGCGAATAGAGCAAAGCCCATGATCCACAGCACCGCCGAGATGCTGACCAAGAGGATCAACGATCCACCGGCAAAACTAGCCACAACTCGTGTCACGGCGGCGGCGCTGATCATCAAATAGATCAGCGTCGTGACACGGTCCGCTTCCAAAAGCCGACCGGTATGGCCGCGGGTAACACGCGTCATGACGGCGATCACCATGGTTCCGATGGCGCCTGCGGTAAGCGCATGAATCGCTGCCGCCTCAGGAACAGTGCTGGTTAGGATGCTGACGCCTAAGAGCGCGGCACCCACGATGACCCACAGATATCCCAGATGGAGAATGGCCAGCAGAGGCTCGGAAAGCGTTGCGCCTCCGCGCCAGCGCGCAAGCCGCCAGAGATTGAGAGCAGCTGCTAAAAGCAAGAGTGCTCCAAGCGGCCGGAACGCCGGAAAGATCGCCCAACCCAGGAGCCCGGAGTGGAGCCCGGCGAGCGCGGCGCGATCGATCAGACCATGCGCAACAAGCTCCGTAGTCCCGCCTTGTTTGACAAGCCAGTTGTGCGTGAAGTTTGGGATGATCCGGCCGCCAACGACAGAGATCAACATGACAATCGCGGCCAAACCGAGACGCCATCCGAGCCCGGCGGATACGCTTACGCCTGAGTTTTCAAGATACATCAGCAGGTCGGCAAGTCCGAGCACGGCGATCGGGGCGGGGATCGCCAGATTGCGCCAGTTGCGGGCGACGACGATCTCACGCGCGGCGACGAGAAAAAGCACCCACGGAAATGCCATATCGATGACTGCAGCTAGCCAGAACGGGATCAATGTCGAAAGCAGACAGGCTATGCGACCGAGCAACCAAAGAAAGGCCAGACCTGCAAGCGGCAGGCCTTGGATCGGTCTCCGGCCCGTCCAGTTCGGGATCGCGGTCAACATAAAGCCAGCGATCGCCGCCAGCACGAATCCGAACAACATCTCGTGGATGTGCCACGTGAGCGAATCGAAACGGCTGGGAAGCACGGCGCCGCTGACGAAGAGGATGATCCACAGTGCTAGCGCCAGCGCGGACCAGAGGCTGGCCGCCAGGAAGAAAGGGCGGAACGCCAACCCCAGGAGGGCCGAAGATTCGGGTTTTGTCGTCTGCGCTGCCGAGATTTCCATGGAATACCTTACGTTTGGAGCGGTTTGATCGCCGCTCCAGCATCTTTGTGCCGCGACATGCGCAGCACTCATTCCCAAGACCTGATCGCATTCATCGGGGAGATTCTAAAGCCTGCGCGCGCCATTGGATTTGTGCCAGCGCAAACCCTGCGCGATATGGCCAGGGGGATCTAACGCCTCCAGCGGCGTCAGATCGACGAACCCTCCGCGATGCGCAGAATCTCCGATGGCTGGCGGACCGTCAACTGCCGGTTGTGGCTGACGAGTAGGCCCGCCTTTTCCCAAGCCGTGAGAATGCGGCTCGCGGTGTGGAGCGTGGTCCCGGAGATGTCGGCCACGTCCTTGCGTCGAAGCGGAAACTCAATGGCCGTCCCGTCGATCGTGCGATGCCCGGCTTGCCGCGCGAGCCGAAGAACGGCATGGGCGACGCGCCGTTCAACCCGTTGAGTGGAAACCTCCCGAAGCCGGTCTTGCATTACCTGGAGGCGCTTCCCGATGACACGGATGACATTGATCGCGATCTGGGGATGGCGGCCCATTAGTGCGAACATTTGGGCTTCGCTCCAACTCGCCTCGAGCGACTGCGCGAGCGCCACTGCGTCGGCGGGATATCGGCCATCGGTGAACAACGCGACGGTACCGAACATTTCCCCTGGGCCAATGAAGCGCATGACGATCTGAGCGCCGTCGCTTCCCGACTGCGATATGCGGACGCTACCGTCAATGAGCGCGTGAACGCGCACGCCGGGATCGCCTTGATTGAAAATCCGGGCATCTTTCGCCAAGAGGCGAATACGCGCGGACTCGGCAATGTCACCTAATGCTGCCGGAGAAAGATCCTGGAAGAGTTCCAGCGAGGCCAGGGATTGGGGAGCAATTTGCACGCTTGCGGTCATCCTAGGACCTTATCCGGGGGTTCGGAATAAGGGGAGCAGTTTGTTCCAGCACAAACTCTGCCGTCCTTTGCTGATGTAAGTGTCCTGGATGCCTCCGGGACGAGTTGGATTTGTGGATTCTCGCATTGCGATAAAATCCGGCTTGGTAAACCGACCGATCGGCCTTTACTGACTGCATAGGACCGACAATGAATGACGTCATCTTCGCTCGGGCGCTCCATGTCCTTGCCATCGTCATCTGGATCGGCGGTGTGTCCATTGTGACAACTGTCGTGCTCCCCGCCGTCCGGCGGGGCGTGCTCGGTGAGAACCAGCTTCATGCCTTCGAGGCCATCGAACGCCGTTTTGCCTGGCAGGCGCGGGCGGCGATCTTGGTTGTGGGGTTGAGCGGCTTTTATATGACGGCGCGGCTTGACCTGTGGGGCCGTTTTCGGACGGTGGATTTCTGGTGGATGCACGCCATGGTCTGCGTATGGCTGTTGTTCGCGGTCATCCTGTTCGTTGCCGAACCGTTCATCCTGCATCGGCATTTTCACAAATGGGCGACGACAAAACCTGACGCTGCCTTCGCCTGGCTGAATCGCGCCCATTGGGTTTTGCTTGGGCTGAGCTTGGTCACGATCTTGGGCGCCGTCGCCGGCAGTCTGGGATGGTCGATATTTTGAAGCGCCCGAGCTCAAGAACGACAACAAATTCGGGAGGACCGTAGCGATGTCAACAGACGTATCGACAGTCGATAGACCGGCACACGATCCCGTCAGCAACGTGCTGAAATGGGTATTGCTGGTTGTCGCCATCGCCTGCTTCGCCGCGCTCGGCTGGATGACTGTTCTGACCTATCGGGCCGCGCCGCCCTTCCCTGACCGCTTCGTGGCGGCCGACGGCACACCCCTTATGTCTGCCGCGGACATCCAGGCCGGCAAGGCCGGCTTCCAAAAAGCCGATCTGATGGACTATGGCAGTCTTTACGGCATGGGGTCGTATTTTGGGGAGGATTACACGGCTTCGAACCTCGTTCGCCTTGCCGCCCTGACCGAAGACAACCTCGCGAAGATCAGGAATGGCAAACCATTGTCCGAGCTGTCAGCGGAGGATCAGGCGGCGGTCAAAGTCGCGATGCAGGCGGAACTTCAGGGCGTCGATCTCACCAAGCAGGTCGCAACGATTCCGGCCGCCCTGGCAGCTGCTATTACGACGCTGCGGCCAGAAATCGCACAGTCCTTACTCCACCATGATTTCGCCAGGGGCTGGACGCAGGCTTATAGCCTTGACGAACAAAGTGCGCTCCAAACCGCCGATTTCCTGATCTATTCGTCATTGACTACAGTCGCACGCCGGCCTGGCTCGACCGCCTCCTGGACCCAGAACTGGCCGTTCGAGCCGCTTGTGGGCAATGTACCGACGACCAGCACCTTCCATTGGACCTGGATCAGCTTCTGCTTCACCTTCCTCGCCTTCGGCGCGGTGCTGCTGATCTATGAGCTGTATCTCAACGATCCGGACAAGGCGCCGATGGATCCGGTGCTTGCCCAGTTTCGCCCCCTGACACCCAGTCAGCGCGGCACCGGCAAGTATTTTCTTGTCGTCGCCGCGGTCTTGCTGCTGCAAATCCTCGTCGGCTCGATCATGGCGCATTATTACACAGACCGTACGAGCTTCTATGGCATCCAGGTCGACCGTTTCCTGCCGTTCAATTTCCTCCGCGACGTGCATATCCAGACGCCGCTGGTTTGGATCGGGCTGTCATGGATCGGCGCGGCCCTGTTCCTCGCCCCGGCGATCAGCGGCGGCGAACCCAGGGGGCAGCGCTTCCTGGTCGACCTTCTCTTCTGGGTCACTTTGTTTGTCGTGGTCGGCGCTCTGATCGGCAATTATCTCGGCATCATGGGCTATATCCAGCAAGGCTGGTTCTGGTTCGGCAATCAGGGCCTCTCCTATATCCAGCTCGGCCGCGCCTGGCAGATCGGCTTCTTCGCCGGCCTGGCGATCTGGAGCGTGCTGGTATTGCGCGCTCTATGGCCCACCCGCGCGGATCTCAGCTTGGCAACCCGCCAATTCTGGTCGGGCCGGATCAGGCTCGAAAATCTGCTCTGGGCGTCGACCGTCAACATCGCCGTCTTATATGTTTTCGGCATGATTCCGCTTACGGGGGTCGAGAAATCATTCACCATCGCCGACTTCTGGCGCTGGTGGGTCGTGCATCTCTGGGTCGAACAGTCCTTCGAATTTTTCGCCGCCGCTGTCAGCGCCTATCTGCTGATGGGCACCGGCCTCGTTTCGCGGCAGCTCGCCGAGCGCTCGGTCTATTTCGAATTGATCCTGATTTTCCTTGGCGGCGTGCTGGGGACCGGCCACCATCTCTATTGGGCGGGAGAGCCCGGATTATGGGTGCCGCTCGGCTCTATGTTCTCCTTTATCGAGGTCTTGCCCCTCGTGCTGCTCGCGATCGAGGCGATCCAGCATCGGCGGCTGATCAAGGCCGACCGGCAGTTCAAATACAGCCTCGCCTACACCTATGTCATCGGCGCGGCCTTCTGGAACTTCGTCGGGGCGGGCGTCTTCGGCGGCGGTACGCTCAATGCGCCGCTCGCCAACTATTACGAGCATGGCACGTTTCTGACCCTCAACCATGCGCACACCGCCTTGTTCGGCGCCTTCGGCCTGCTGGGCATCGGCCTCATCTATTTCTGCCTGCGCTATATCGCGGCCGACGCCCATCCATTCAGCGAGCGGGCCGGACGCTGGGCCTTTTGGCTCTATAACGGCGGCCTGGTCCTGTGGATCTTGTTCAATTTCTTTCCGATCGGCTGGCCCCAACTCGACGCCGTCTTCGAACACGGCCTGGCTTATGCCCGAAGCCAGGCCTTCTATGACACCACCACCTTCTGGCAATGGATGCGTATGCCGGGGGATATCGTCTTCGCAGCAGGCGCGCTGCTGATGGCCTGGGACTTCATTATCAAGCTGCGTCCCCTTTTTCCGGGTGTGCTGCGTCGCCTACTTGGCGGCGGGGATTCGCGGACCGGCTTCGAAAGTTCGGCCGCGTCAGTCAGTGCTCCACCGCCTCGAAGGAGTGGTATTTGATGGCCCAGCCCCATGCCAAACCGGGAGAAATTGTCGATCTGCGTCCCCTGGGGCGCAGGCTCGCGGATACCAAGACGACGGCTCTTATCAAAACGGAGCATTTCGAGGCGATTCGGCTGGTCGTTCGAGCCGACACCGAGATTCCACCGCACGAGGTGGCTGGAAACATGATGCTGCATTGCCTCGAAGGGCATATCCTCCTCAGCTTGGCCCGATCTAGCGTGGAGTTGAGTGCCGGAGATTGGCTTTACTTGGAGGGCGGCGAGATCCACGCCTTGAAAGGCGTGAAGGATTCGTCGCTGCTTCTCACGATATTGTTCGATAAACAGGCCATATGAATTGGTCAGAGACTCAGATGAAGGCCGATGTTCGGATCAAGCGTGCCTACGAGCCGCCGGCTTCCGATGACGGCGCTCGCGTTCTGGTCGATCGGATCTGGCCGCGCGGTGTGACCAAAGAAGCCGCTGCCTTGATGCTGTGGCTGAAGGACATTGCGCCCACGACCAGCTTGCGAAAATGGTTCGGTCACGATCCTGCGCGCTGGACCGAATTTCAACGTCGCTACCACGCTGAGCTGAATCAAAATCGTGCGGCTGTCGAACAGTTGGCCGATCTTGCCAAAGCGGGGCGCGTAACGCTTGTCTACGGCGCTCACGACACGATGCACAACCACGCGCTCGCATTGGCGGACTATATCGGCGGGATTAAAAAGTCATACGGTGGCGAATAAGCTTGTGCGTCGTTGTAGCGGGTGGCGATGCGTCACCAATTCATTCGACGTCCACGTCGGTTAAGTCACCGGCTAATCGGCTTGGGCGGTCGATCGGCCCGCCAGAAGGTGGCTGGCGGGCAGGCTGTCAGCAACCGTGTGCCGGTCCAGGCTGCGATAGAACTCCTCGCGAGCCTGGGAGATGTAATCGCGCAAGCGGCAGATCGGCAAAAGCGAGCAGCACCCGCCGTCAGCGCGGAAGCATTCGACAACCGGCTGGTCGCCCTCCAGCTGCCGGATCAGCGTGCCGATCTTGATCGCATCGGGCGCGACCGCCAGTAGCACCCCACCGCCCACGCCGCGCACGGTCCGCACCACGCCCAGCGCCGCCAAGGTTTGAACAACCTTGTGCAGGTGGTCGCGCGACAGTCCGCCTAACTTCTGCGCCAGTGTCTCCACGCTCAGCGGACGTTCCGGCGGCTCAGTGGCCAGAAGCATCAGTAAGCGGAGCGCGAAGTCGGTTGAGTTCAATAATTTCATAACAAACCCCAAAACAGGTATTGACGATACCACAATTGGCGGCTAATTGAAACTGGTAAGAGAAATACCAGTTTTGTGAGGAGCCCTTTATGTCAAAGCCACTTTCCGCCACCACGATCGCGCTCGTCAAAGCAACAGTCCCCGCGCTGGAGGCTCATGGCCTCGCCATCACCCAGCGCATGTATCAGCGGCTGTTTCAGGACCCGGCGATCCGCAACCTGTTCAACCAGTCTCACCACGGCATAACTGGCTCTCAGCCTCATGCGTTGGCGGCTGCCGTGCTCGCCTATGCGCGCAATATCGACAATCTCGGCGTCCTGGCCGGCACGGTGGAGCGAATCGCGCAAAAGCACGCTGCTCTAACTATCTTGCCGGAGCACTACCCCAGCGTTGCAACCGCGCTGCTCGGCGTGATCGAAGATGTGCTGGGCACCGCTGCAACGCCCGAGATCCTTGCGGCCTGGGGGGAGGCCTATTGGTTCCTTGCCGATCTGTTGATCGGACGCGAGGCGCAAATCTATCGTGAAACGGCCGCTCTACCTGGTGGTTGGACCGGCTGGCGCGACTTTGTGGTCGAAAGCGTCAGCAGCGAGAGCGAGGTCATCAGCTCGCTCGTGCTGGTCCCTGCCGACGGCGGCCCGGTGGCCGCGCACAAGGCGGGCCAATATCTCGGCTTCGATATCAACCTGCCGGGAGTGGGAACGCTACGACGCAACTATTCCATCTCCTGCGCGCCGAACAGCCGCGCGTACCGCATCACCGTCAAGCGCGATTGCACGCCCGGCTTTCCATCCGGGCAGGTTTCGGAATGGTTGCACGACCACGCGGCGCCGGGCACGGCGCTCAGGGTCGCGCCACCGGCCGGCGATTTTTTCCTTGACGCCGACACTGACAAGCCGGTGGTCCTGGTCAGCGGCGGGGTCGGCCTCACGCCCATGGTCAGCATGCTGGAGACCATCGCGGCGCGACGTCCCGACCTGCCGACCTGGTACATCCACGGCGCTGAGAACGGCCGCCAACACGCGATGGGCGAGGCGGTGCGGGACCTTGCCGGGCGGTCGCCGAATATCATTCATCACACGTTCTATAATGCGCCGCTGTCCGAGGACCGCGCAGGGGCGGATTACAACCACGTCGGCCTGATCTCGGCCGAGTGGCTAGAGCAGCACACGCCGATCGCCGAGGCGACCTATTACCTATGCGGTCCCAAGCCATTCCTACGTGCGTTGGTCGCCGGCCTTGCAAGGCAAGGCCTACCCGCTGACAGAATTCGCTACGAATTCTTTGGCCCCGCCGACGCGCTGCTCGACCCGGCGGTGCCGCAAACCCAGGCAGCCTGAGACCAGCAATGATGCCCGAGCTAATTTCGGAGGCCGAACGGTTTACCCACCGTGAGGAGGCGGCGCGGGCCATCCAGGCGGCGACCGGTCTCGACGAGGTCTTAATCGAACGCCTCGTTCGGACCTTCTACGAGGCCGCGCGCCGGGACCCCGTCCTGGGCGTGATCTTTGCCCGCGTCACCGACTGGGAGGCGCATATAGCGAAAATATGCGCCTTCTGGTCCTCGGTCGCGTTGAATACGGGCCGTTATCACGGCCAGCCGGTGGCCGCGCACCTGCCGCTGGGACTCGAGCGGGCTCACTTCGACCGGTGGTTGGCCCTATTTGAGGCGACGGCACGGGCGCTCTGTCTGCTCGAGGCGGTCCTCCACTTGATGACTCGTGCGCGGCGGATCGCCCAAAGCCTGGAGCTGGGAATCGCCGGGGACCGAGGCGAGCTGCCGGAACGCAGATGCTCGACACGCTGATTCTGCTGGTCGCCTTCCGACATAGGGTTTCAGCGTCCAACCAGGACGCCGCACTGGTGCGGTTCGAGGACATCGCCGGGCACGTGATCGATCCGGAAGCATTCGCTGCCGACGTGCGGAGATTAGTCTCGGCAGGTCTCATCTACGATCCGGCGCGGCTGCCGCAGAACGGGTTGCAATGTCACTGGCTGTGTGAAGTGACACCGGAAGGTGCAATCCGGGTTGCCACCCTCGTCGCCGCGCAGGGAACCGGCATCGACCGACTCATCGAAAGGATCGCGACGCAATGATTTGCGCGCCAGCGCAGCCGAATGCGCCATTCAAGGAGACATGAATTGCTAACCAACCGAACTCTATCCCGCCGCCGCCTGCTCGCGTTGGCTGCAGCCGTCGGCAGCTGCGCAGCCGCGCCAGCCTTCGCGGCCGGCGCGGAAGTGTGTGCAAAGCCCTATGCTGGCGACAGGCAGCAGCGCGATACGGCGCATTACGCCGAAGACAGCCCGGACCCGCAGAGACTCTGCAGCGCCTGCAATTACTTTGAGGATCGTGGCAAATGCGGAAACTGCCGGATCTTCGAAACACAGGTCAATCCCGCGGGCACTTGCGATTCCTGGAGCGCGCGAGCGAACTGATACACGCGCCTTTAGTCGTCCGCGCCGACATTGAGATGCTCTGGCCCGATCGTGTCGTAGGGTGAATGTCTGGTTCTGACCATGGCCGTCCGGAAGCCGACCATCTCCTTTCCCCCAACCCGGTCATTCCGTCGCTATGATCGGAGCGGGCGTTGATGTTCGCACTGCGTAGCGGATCGTCCTCCGGCAACCGGTGGCCCCAACTGTAGCGGATTCCTGATCCCTCGCCAGCTTGGCTATTATTAAGTTCCGACCGGAGCACAGCTGGTCTTGGATCGATATCTCCACGGGAATCGCCACTCCGGCAATTGGAATGGGTGCGAGTTGGAAAATCGTCAGAAACACCCACATATCGTTACAAGGATCTTAGCGAGGATCTTATCGATAAATGACACACTAAGTTGTTGGAACAGATACGTATTATATATTACCATCCGCTGCCCTCCGAAGGCAGAGGCCACAAGTTCGAATGTTGTCGGGTGCGCCACGTATTTCAATGGTTTAATACCAGGCTAAGTTTGCCTTCCGATAACTCGCGGAAGCACGACGGAAGCAACGCGGAGCGCATTTTTGGCGGCATCTTCGTATCTGCGACTCGGTCTGATGCGCTCGCGGTCTAAGTAGTGACCCAGCGGTGAATCTAGATTGTGGAGCGAGCTGCTCCTGATCGGAAGACGAAAGCTAGATGCATGGATTAACGGACGCCGGCCTATGCCGGTATCAGTGCGCGTACCGTCGAGCGCGCGTTGGTTCGAATCGCCTTTGGCGTCCCGTGATCGATGAAAACACGAACTACATGTTCGCCATAGCACTATGATTTCCTAGCCATTTCCATCCTATCACCGCACGAAATACGCAAATGCGCGCAGCTGCCCTACGGCCTAAATATGCTCCAGCGACAGAGCGGAAAAAGCTTGGCTTGGCGCGAGCATCTTACTTTGCTCCAGAGTTGACGTTCGTCGACTGTGAGGGCTTGGTTCGCACGTCCCAATCAGCCAGTCAGTAAGTGCTCGCTGGCGTTCGCCATTCACTTCAGACGAGGTTGTCGGATGGGAGTTCTAATTCAGGTTGACCCATACTATCGGTCGTGTCCGAAATAGTTTCAACGAACTCGGTATCGCATTCTAGGCAGATGTTTCTTTCGAAAAGGCGTGTTCACACTCCGCGGGAGCGAAAGAAATGGACAACTCCGTAAAAGACTGGGTGAATTTCCAACATAGTTACGTCCTGATCGACGCCGAGGGACGCCTGGTCGATTGGGATGAAGGTTTCGAGCGGGAATGGTTCGGACTACAGCCCAATCTAAAGAGGGGCGCGCGTTATCATGACGTTTTGCGTGAAACTTTACTGACGCCGGCGGCTCGAGGTTTCGCAATCGAAGTACTGGGTCATGATAACGTCGATGCTGTCATCGGAACGCATTTGCAAGGGTTAGGCACGACCAGATCCTTCGAATATTCGTTTCAGGGCGTGACCATCTGCGTCGAGGAACGAGCAACCGTTTTCGGCGGCGTGCAGCGCATCGCACGCAATGTGACTGAGGAACGTCGAAACCAGAAGGATCTAGCGGACGCAAAGCAATATCAGAGAATTACCGCCGATGCCGACAAAAGCGGTGTGTATGCCGAAGTGTGGCGCACTCCTGACGGCGAATATTCCGGGCCGCCGATCTCAGAAGAACTGGCGCGTCTGTTCCGTCTTCCACCCGAAATGGTGGGCACCGATGCTTCGACGATCCTCAGTCGAATGAACCAATCGGACGAGGAAATTGGACGGATGCGGGCAGCTTTCGAAGAAGCGGCGCGAATATCGGAGATCTATTCATACGAGTTCTTCATCAAGGACGACGATGGCGGAATGCGCTGGATGCGGCAGTCCCTTATCCCCCGACGAGAGGAGGACGGCACTGTCATCTTCTCGGGCGTAATTCGCGACGTCACCCGCGAAAAGGAGGCCGAAGAGAACGTCGAGCTGTTGCGCTCCGTCGTCGTGCGCTCATTCGACTCCGTCTTGATCCTAGAAAGCGAAAGCGACGAGCGGAATACGAAGGTTCTCTATGTCAATCCCAAGTTTGAACAGCTCTACGGCCAAACAGGGACCGAATTGGTGGGTGAATCGATAGAAAAACTGATATTTCTCATCGGCAACCTGGAGGAGGCGCAGTCCGCTTACATGGCGGTGGTACGAGGCGAACAGGAATCTGCCGAACTCGAGCTGACCCGCGCCGACGGTCATAAATTTTGGGTTGAAATACGGGCGGATATTATTCAGCGACTTGAGGATGGTCGCTACCGCTGGGTCATGATCAGTCGCGATGTAAGCGAACGGCGGCACGCAGTTGAGGAGTTGGTCCGCGCAAAGAATGCTGCTGAATATGCCAATCAGGCGAAGGGCGAGTTCCTAGCCAATATGAGCCACGAGTTACGGACTCCTTTGAACGCAATCATCGGTTTTTCCGAACTGATCGACATAGGTGTCAAGCGCAACGGCTGGGAGAACGGCTATGTTGAATATATTGAAGATATTGTCAGCAGCGGTCGGCATCTACTGGAATTGATCAATTCGGTCTTGGATTTATCGAAGATCGAAGCCGGCTCGTTGAGCCTCAATTTGGATACCGTCGATCTCGACGCAATTATAAGATCTTCGGTAGCGGTCATGTCCGGCTTAGCTCAGGATGCTCGTGTCCAGCTGACGATCCAGGGGGAAATCGGCATGACGGACTTTATCGGCGATGAATTAAAGCTAAAGCAGGTACTGCTCAACATCATCTCCAATGCTATCAAATTCACGCCAGAGGGCGGCGCTGTAACAGTCCTTGCGCAAGCGGAGATGAGTGATGCCACGATCTCGATCATCGACACCGGCTGTGGAATCGCCGCGACAGATTTGGATCGTATCGGAGAACCGTTTGTACAGGTCGATAGCTCTATATCCCGGAAGCATTCCGGGTCCGGCCTGGGGCTCAGCATCGCCAAACAGCTATGTAACCTGCATGGCGGATCTCTCAAACTCACCAGCATCGCCGGCCAAGGGACCACAGTAAGGATTCGGCTGCCTCGAGTGGCGCCGACGAATTAAAGACGGATACACTACTTCCGAGGGCAGCGCTGCTCTATGAATATGCAGATGTCAAACAGCGCAAATTTGCCGATCCTCACGCGGGATTTGGCCAAAAAGCGGGCAGTCGTGACAGGCGCGGTGTCGGGAATGGGGAAAGCTGGAAACTGCTTTTGCTCGCTCTGTGGGGTTTCCGCGCGTGGCGATTTCGTTGCCGTCGTCAACGGCCCCAATCTGGGTCAAAACCCACGAAGACATCGACGGTCAACTTGCCGACAGGTCGGACGCGGATGCTTTGCGCGGGAGACTGCATGCCGAGCTTGCCGCCCAAACGGCCCGTTGGAATGCCGAAGCCAGCGCAATCGGATTAGCCGAGGCCGACCGCCAAGAAGCGCTCGCTTTCGAAAGACGAGAGGCATTGGCTTTCCAGGCTTTCGCTCTTTCTGCCGGCGATCTCGCGGGCGTTCTCACGAAACTCACGCTGGTCTTGCGGATGGGACAAACACGGGATAGCGACGATGCGTTTCCTTGGCCAGAAATCCAATCCATCATCAATGATCTTCGCCGGCTGGTGTAAGCCTGACTAGCGGTGAACTTCTGGCGCTTGGTACCCATGGAAGCGTCGTCTGCATTCGACCCGTTGCAGTCGATCAGGGCGGCCAGGGAACTGCCGCAAAGCAGTTATAAGGAGTGCCCTCTATCGCTCGTATTGATGACGGGAAACCGGCTGAGGATGGTGTTACAGGACGAGATAAGAGCGGGCAGATAGGACTGATCCGCCTCCACCTGAAAACGGTGGTGTTGGCTGAGGTGATCGGGGGTTATCTCGACCATACCGAGAACATGGCCTCTCTGCTGCATCTTGAGAACCATGTTGAGTTGGGGTTCCAAGCTCGCCAACGTAGCTTCGCCTGTCAACGTGTCGACCATTGCTACAAGTTGATCGCGGAACCGCTCAAAGTCGGCAGTCATCAAAATCGGACCGGCAAACTCGACATGCGCACCATGAGCTTCCATCCGAACCCGGATCATCAGCCAGTTTCCGTCCCAGTAATCGGAAGCATCGGGAAATTGCCATCGATCGACACACACGGATAGTCCACAAAAGGAGAGGTCAGGTTCAGTCACCATCGCGTTACGATGCCACGGGCAATGTCGACGTCAATCGTTAACTAACTGTAAAATCGCGCCCAACCACGACCCTACCCAAGATTGGCGCTAGGCCATTGATATAGCGCTGAGATCGTATGCTCGAGAGGGGTTGCGGTTGGCCGCGAAACACGACTCTACCCGATTCGATAGTTCTCTAGCGA
>PLTD01000152.1 GCA_003165335.1 Rhodospirillales bacterium
GGCAATTTTTCCTTCGGCGATTACTTCAAGCCGGATGCGATCGAATATGCCTGGAACCTGATCACCAAGGATTTCGGACTCGACCCAAGCCGCCTGACGGTGACAGTCTTTGCGGAAGACAACGACGCCTTCGGCCTGTGGCGCAAGATCGCCGGCCTGCCCGAAAGCCGAATCATCCGCATCCCCACCGCGGATAATTTCTGGCGGATGGGCGATACGGGTCCCTGCGGGCCCTGTACAGAGATATTCTACGATCACGGCGACAAGATTTTCGGCGGCCCGCCTGGGTCGCCGGATCAGGACGGCGACCGGTTCGTCGAGATCTGGAATCTGGTCTTCATGCAGTATGAGCAGGTGACGCCCGACCTTCGGGTCAACCTGCCGCGACCGTCGATCGATACCGGCATGGGGCTGGAACGGCTGGCGGCGGTTCTGCAGGGCAAGCACGATAATTACGACATCGACCTGATGCGGGCGCTGATTGTCGCCTCGGCCGACGCGACCAACACCGACCCGGACGGGCCGCATAAGGTCTCGCATCGGGTGATCGCCGACCATCTGCGTTCGACCTCTTTCCTGCTGGCAGATGGCGTCATGCCCTCCAACGAAGGGCGCGGCTATGTCTTGCGCCGAATCATGCGGCGGGCCATGCGCCATGCCCATATTCTGGGTGCGCGCGACCCTCTGCTGGCCCGACTGGTGCCTGCCCTGGTCCGCGAGATGGGCCAGGCCTATCCCGAACTGATTGGGGCGGAGGCGCTGATCACCGAAACGCTCCGGCTCGAGGAACGGCGGTTCCAGGCGACTTTGGAGCGCGGGCTGCGCCTGCTTGAGGATGAAACCGGCCGGTTGGGCGAAGGCGGAACGCTGCCGGGCGACGTCGCATTCAAGCTTTACGATACATTCGGCTTCCCGCTCGACCTTACCGCCGATGTTTTGCGCGGCCAGGGCAAGCATGTCGACAATGCCGGTTTTGAATCCGCGATGGCTAAACAGAGGGCCGATGCCCGCCGCGCCTGGGCCGGGTCGGGCGAGGCGGCAACCGAAGGCCTCTGGTTCGAACTTCGTGACCGGCTCGGCGCTACCGAATTCCTGGGCTACGACACTGAAACCGCCGAGGGGCAGGTAACCGCAATCGTCGTCGACGGCAAGGAGGTCGACCGCGCGAGCGTCGGCCAGACGGCACAGATATTGGTCAACCAGACGCCTTTTTATGGTGAATCCGGCGGCCAAGTCGGCGATACCGGCGTCATCGCAGCACAAAAGGGGCGTGCCACAGTCACCGATACGCAGAAAAAGCTCGGCGCTTTGTTCGTTCATGTGGCGAAGATCGAGGAGGGTGAAATCGCCGTCGGTGATGCGGTTCGACTGGATGTCGATCACGCAAGGCGCTCTGCCATCCGTGCCAACCATTCGGCGACCCATCTGCTGCATAACGCATTGCGCCGTAGGCTGGGCGACCATATTGCGCAAAAGGGATCGTTGGTTACGCCGGACAGGCTGCGGTTCGATGTCAGCCAGCCGGTGCCGATTGTGCAAGCCGATCTGGACGCGGTCGAGGCGGCGGTCAATGACCGTATCCGCGACAATGCTCCGGTGATCACGCGGCTGATGAGTCAGGATGGAGCGGTGGCCAGCGGCGCCATCGCTATGTTCGGGGAGAAATACGGCGACGAGGTTCGGGTGCTGTCGATGGGCGGAAGGCTGCCCGGCGAGGCCCATGATTATTCGGTGGAGCTTTGCGGCGGCACACATGTCGCCAATACCGGCGATATCGGCGTGCTAAAGATCGTCGATCAGGGCGCGGTTGCGGCGGGTGTGCGCCGGATCGAGGCGCTGACCGGTCAGGCCGCCATCGACTATATGCGTCAGCGCGAAGAATGGCTGGTCGCGGCGGCGGCGGAGTTGCGCACCACGGCGGCCGAAGTGCCTGCCCGTGTCCATGCGCTGGTCGAGGACCGCAAGAAGCTGGAGCGCGAAATCGCGGACCTTCGCAAAAAACTGGCGTCGGGCGGCGGAAGCGGCGCGGGACCCGAGCCGGTTCAGTTCGACGGCTTCCTGTTCGCCCCCATCGAGGCACCGGGCATGGCGCCGGGCGACCTCAAGTCTCTGGTCGACGAGCAGAAGAAAAAACTCGGCTCCGGCATCGTCGCGGTCGGCTCGGCCTCGGCTGAGGGCAAACTCGGGCTGGTCGTCGGCGTGACCGCGGATCTGACAGGACGGTTCAGCGCAGTCGATCTGGTTCGGGTCGGATCCGAAGCCGCCGGCGGCAAGGGCGGTGGCGGCCGGCCGGATATGGCTCAGGCGGGTGGTCCGGATGGTGCAAAAGCGGGCGAAGCGCTCGCCGCAATACGAAAGGCTATTGAAGAACGTGTCTGACACCAAGCATCCGCCCTCACCCCGTTTCCAGGGCACCGACAATTATGTCGCCACGCCGGACCTCAATGTCGCGGTCAATGCCGCCGTCGCTCTAGAGCGACCCTTGCTGGTCAAGGGTGAGCCCGGCACCGGCAAGACTGTCTTGGCTCATGAGATTGCCAACGCGCTGGGCGCGCCGCTGATCGAATGGCACGTCAAATCGACGACCAAGGCCCAGCACGGGCTTTATGAATATGACGCGGTGAAACGACTGCGCGACGGGCAGTTGGGCGATCCGCGGGTACAGGATATCTCAAATTATATCGTGCGCGGCAAAGTGTGGGAGGCATTCGTCTCCGACCGTCGGCCCGTTTTGCTGATCGACGAAATCGACAAGGCCGATATCGAGTTCCCAAACGATCTGCTGCTCGAACTCGATCGGATGGAGTTTTTCGTCTACGAGACGCGGGAGCTGGTGCGGGCGGTAAACCGGCCAGTGATCATCATCACTTCGAACAATGAGAAGGAACTGCCGGACGCATTCCTGCGCCGATGTTTCTTTCATTACATCCGATTCCCAGATCGTGAAACGATGCAATCGATAGTCGATGTGCATTTTCCGGGGCTGAAGAAGGAGCTGCTGCGCGAGGCGCTGACTTTATTCTATGAGGTGCGGGAGATTCCGGGCCTGTCGAAGAGGCCCTCGACCTCGGAATTGCTCGATTGGATCAAGCTGCTGGTTATCGAGGATATTCCGCCGGAGGCATTGCGGGCCAAGGACGCCAAAAACCTGGTGCCGCCGCTTTACGGCGCGCTGATCAAAAACGAACAGGACGTCCATTTACTGGAGCGTCTGGCCTTCCTCGCCCGCCGGGAGCGGAGCTGAAGCCGCCCCTAGGCGGACGGGTCGAGATTAAGCACCGAGCAATACTGCGTACGACCATGCAAAGAAGGCGACATACAGAACCGGGAACACAGAGGCCTTAGCAAGGGCCGAAAGCTGGGTGGACACTACGTCAGACATTGTTTTCTCCATCTGGGACACTTCCGATCCACCACGGATCAGAGCGTTTCATAAGATAAACTATTCACTTTATGAAGAATGTCAAGGGGCCTACCCTTGGCTTTGAGCTTTATTGCGCTCGGGTCGAATGTCGCCGGCCGCTTTGCGAGCCCTGCGGCTGCGGTCGAGGCTGCTATCGACACATTTAGAGTCAATAATATCAATATTTTGTGCCGGTCTCGCCTCTATCGCAGCGCAGCCTGGCCTAACCCCTTAGATCCGGAGTTCGTCAACGCGGTCGCGGCCGCCGACACTGATCTGCCGCCAGCCGCACTTCTGGCCCGCCTACACGAAATCGAGGCCGAATTCGGCCGAATCAGGCGTCTGGCTAACGCACCCAGGACGCTTGATCTGGATATCGTCGATTATGCCGGACTGGTTTCGGGGGAGGGGGAAAGCCCGCTCCTGCCTCATCCGCGCATGGCCGACCGCTCGTTCGTGCTGCTGCCGTTAGCGGAGGTCGCGCCTGACTGGCGTCATCCCGTAACGGGGAGGGCAATCGATGAATTGATCCGCGCCTTGCCGGACCAACAGGCGGCGACGCCGCTGTGAGACGCTATCTGCGACCCCAAGGGTTTCTGATGGGAAGAGCGGCCGCAGAAGCCATCGCCGCAGGGCTCGCATTGCCGGTCGGCGACGGGAAGCTGGCGTTTTCGATGATTGAGGTCATAGAGCGCGTCGCGCCCGGAGAGATTTGGCGAGAGATGCGCGCGGCATCCGCAGTCCAGTTTCCCGCTTCGCTGACCAGCTGCCGTGACTTCGATCTGGATTGTCCGGCGGTCATGGGCATCGTCAATACGACCCCGGACAGTTTTTCAGACGGCCGCTCATACCCGGACGCAGGGCGTGCGATCGCTCATGCGGAAGCCATGATTCTAGCTGGGGCGAAAATCATCGATATCGGTGGCGAGTCGACCAGACCGGGCGCCCTGCCGGTGGAAGCCGACGAGGAGATGCGGCGCGTTCTGCCGGTAATAGCCGGCATTCGAGATAGGGCTGCAGCTGCGGGAGTCGTGATTTCGATCGACACACGTAACGCCGCTACGATGCAGGCAGCTCTCGATGCCGGCGCCGGGATGATCAACGACATCAGCGCGCTGACACATGATCCGGCCTCAATCGGCGTGGCTGCTTGCTCCGACGCCAAGGTCGTCCTGATGCATATGCAGGGTGAACCGCGAACCATGCAGCTTGCTCCCACCTATGAGGACGTGGTGCTCGACGTCTATGACTATCTGGAAACTCGCGCCGAGGCGGTCGAGGCGGCCGGGATCGCGAGAAGCAGGCTAGTGATCGACCCGGGTATCGGTTTCGGTAAGACGGTTGCGCATAACCTGGCGCTTGTTAATCAAGTGAGCCTCTTCCATGGCCTAGGATTGCCCATTCTGGTCGGCGCGTCGCGCAAGGGATTTATCGCCCGTCTATCAGCCGACGAGCCAGTCGACCAGCGACTTGGCGGTTCTCTGGCTTTGGGCTTGGCCGCAGTCGCGCAGGGCGCCCAAATATTGCGAGTCCACGATGTGGCGGAAACGCTGCAGGCGTTAAGGATCGGTGAGGCGATAGGCGCCACCTAGCAGGCACGCTCAGGAGGCGGGATCGATCTTGATACGCTGACCGATGCCGCGCGCCGACATGGCAGGCTGCACCATATCCTCAACGACTGTACCGGGAAGATTGAATTGTCCGCGGACCGCAGCCCTTATGACATAGGCCAGCTTGAACTCATGGTGTTCACCTGTCAGACGCGGCGTAGCAACGTAACGGCCGTCGTTCACGGCGGCATGGTCGGCCCCGCTGAGGTCCTTGAGCCAGGGATAACGGTTCGCCGGATCTCTGATCTCAGCGGCCTCAACGGCCCATCCTGCGCAAATGGCATCGATCAACAGCGGGCGTGCGTCGCCCTGCCCGGTATAACGGCCAGTAAGGACGACGACGACAAGGTCGCCCTGCTTGAGAACCGCCGGGTCGATTGGCTTGCCGCTTGTGTCGAAAAACCAACGCTGGACTTCGTATCCGGTCTGGTCCCTGAACTCGCCTAGGGCCGGCGGACCAGAAGCAGTGATCGCAATATGAATGGCGGTGTCGCCGGCATTCTTGATCGGGGGCTGAGTTGGTCCGGTATTGGTGAAGCCGTAGGGGGTGTTTTGCTCGATCTTCTTGTCGCCGACTTTGATCGTGAAAGACGCCTCGTTCGGCGTCTGTATGGAGGCTGCACGAAATATCCAACTCGCTTCCTGAGTACTGAACTGCCGGTGGGTTGCTGCATTTGCGGTTGTCTTGGCTATGGCGGCGGCGATGAGCGGCTGCGCCACAGCTCCGCTCTCCGCCATGAGTGCGGTCAGCAAGGCTTGATCGCGCAGATCCGAGCCGTAGGAGTCGGCTATTGATGGATCGGCGGGAAGTGTCGCGGCCCTGGCGAATGAAGCCGCAGAGGTCGATTTATCCCCCAGCGCCGCAAAAGAGGCAGCGAGCAAGCCGGCTGCCGCTGGGTTGCGGATTTGCGGACCGAACCGGTCGTTGAAATAGCGCAGCTGAAACAAGTTAAGCCTTCCGTTCGCTGCCAAAGTCTTATTCGCATATGCCGCGGCTGCCAGCGCTTGCTGAGAAAGATTTGCCACCGATACGCTTGGATCTGCCGCTCCTTCACCACCTTGCGGTTCGGAATGCAGGGCGAGATAATCGAGAACTTGACTAAATACCGGGTCAGAAACCGACACACCCACCGCTTTCGCCCGTCCCATGAAATCCGCAATCTGGGCGGTAAGCCAAATGTCGCTTGGGGCACCGCCCCACAAACTCATCCCCCCATCATCGTTCTGATAGCCCGCAAGAGCTTGGGCTGCGATCTCCAGGCTTTGCGCAGGTGTACTTCCGACGTCGTTCATATGAAGCGTCTGCAGCACGGCGGACGGCGCGAAGAAAGGCGTCACAGAATTGACCAATTGGAGAGCCGATCCGGTCCCGGAAGACGACAGTTCCTGAGCGATACTGGCTAAATCGAAGTCGTTCCCCGTGCTTACATCGTACGATACCGAAAGCGCTTCGGGTCTCAGTCCACTAGTGAGGACAGGATCGATCACCAATGTCGTCCCGGGCTTCAGCGTGACGACGGTGCGCCGGGTTACCGCCGGGATATTGGCGCGAATTTCCAACCTGAGGCGCCGCTCAAAGGCGATCCCGTCGGGACCCTTGAAGGATATGATGATAGCGCCTTCGCCCGGTGCATGCGCTTGGAGGGTGACGGGCAGAGTGCGTTGTTCATGCTCGGCCAGATTGACGATCGTTTCGGCCTCATCTTGAACGGATACCTGGCCCTCAGCGTGAATTTGGACGTGATACTCGCCGCGAGGTCCGTCGATATTATCCAGTTCTAGCGTCAATTCGGCGTGATCGTCAGGAGAAAGATAAGCCGGGAGCGGAAGCGAGGCGTTCAAGGGATATCGAACCGCGAGTTCCGCTTCGCTGTGACCGGTCTTGGTTGTCGACCAGGCAAGGGTTTTGATCTTAACCTGTCCGGCGTAATCTGGCAGGACGAGAAGCACACTACCCTTGCCGCCCTTATCCAGGGTTACGACCCCCGAATAAAGCGCAAGTGGGCGTTGTGTCGGTTTCGGTGAGTCTGGCGGGCGCTGAGCCTTACCTGTTTGAGCCGTGTCGGTCTCGATGCCGCCGCTCGATAATCCTGACGCAGTTATGACACGGCCGTAAGTATCAACGGCCGTGGCTTCAGCAGCGAAGCTTGGAGAGAGGGAATCCTGCCCGGCCTCATGCTCTGCGCCTTCGCCTTCGAGACGATCGTCAAGCACGGCAATATGCACATGCACTGGTTCGTCGCCTGCACCGCTGACTGTGACTGGGACCGCCAATGTGCGCTGAGGCGTGACGATGCTGGGAAGGTCCATTTTGACATCGAGGCTACGTATCGCAGGGTCTGTCGTAAATTCGGTTTGCCCGAACGCGCGGCGAGTCATGCCGGGCGTATCCGAATCGGGCGGAGCCAATGCGGTGGCCAACAGTCGTGTCACCTCGCCGGCGTCGCGCCGCATATTGAGGTGCATTACGCCACCCGCTGCCGGCACATGTTGAATGACAGCCTCGAGAATTTGAGGGTCGGCTGGCACCAGTGTCACGTCGGCGTCATAAGGCGGCTTTACGAATATGTCCGCTCCTTCTCCTGGAGCGTAGAAGGGCTTGACGGGCGTTAGCTCGACAGTGTCGGGTGGATCGTCGGTGCCGCGTACTGCCCATCCGACCATGAAGCGAGCGCTGCTTATTGCCTCGCCGTTTGGGTCGAATATTTCAATGCGATAGCGACCAGGCGGCAGGGCTGTGTCGAGTATACCCGGAGCGTTGGCAGGGATGTCCACCGTTCCACCCGCTATATGGCTGTCCTTAACTGCGGGCCGATAGGAAAACCCATTCCCGTCCCAATACCATGATGGCTTCCAGTCCTGCCGCAATATTTCCCAGCCGACGCCGGGTTTCTCTTGCCGCGCGCCATCTGGGCTGACTGCAATGATTTCAAAATGCGCATTTTGCCCAACCGGGAATGTCGCCATCGGCGATGGTTTGACGCCGAGAAGCAAGGCCTGATTGGCAACTGGGACAGTCACGGTGCGCTCTACGATTCTGCCTGCTGAATCGAACATTCGCGCTGTAATTATTGCATCGAGCGGTTTTGTCGCCTTGGCAGGGATTGTAATCTTGACCGGCATGTTTGCCTTGCCTGCACCGTCCGTGGCGAATCGTAGTGGGTCCAGCGCAACAGGCGGAATATGTTCGTCGACCGCACCGAACGAAAATCCAGGAAATGCGGGGAAGGGAGATGCCGCGGCAGCAATAGCGACCTGCAATTCGCCCGGCGTATTCGGCGCCACGCCATCCGGACTTTGCGTCTGCACTGCGATATTCGCCGGTTGCGCAGGATCTATTACGGATACGTCGGCGTTAAGGACGACGTTCAGTCTGCTCGATGGGGGAGTGCCGACTTCGAACTGGGCCTCGCCCACAGGCGCATCAGCGGTGTCGCTTCGAGCGACGACACGCCAAGTTCCTTCCGATCCGATTGAGGGAACTGTGAGGTCGAAATTATAGCTACGATCGCCCTGGTCACTGAGTGTCGGCGCAGCAAATACAGTGCCATTCGGGCGGATGATCGATAGGCCCAAAGGCAGTTTCGGCGCGGAAGCGCCTTGACCGCTCCGCAATAGAGCTAGGATGTTCACCGTCTCGCCAGGCAAGTAGCTCGCTCGGTCGAGATAAAGCGATGCAACTCTGGACCCCACGCCAGATTTGGTCGCCTCTAGGCACGCTGCGCCAGCAAGGTTCAGCGCGGCGAATTCTCCGGACTGCCCATAGGCGCGGATGGTCTCCGCGCTATTTCCGTCGGAGTTTTGCAACAACCCGGGATCGAACCGCGCTAGCCCGTTCCCGTCAGTACGCACCCTTCCCAGTTCTCGATTGTTGCGCGCGACAAGCGCAACATCGATCCCCGGTGCTACTGCGGCGGTAGAAAGCGAGCGAGCAGCGACAAGCAGGCTTGTTAGCCCGCAATAGGCGCTCAGTCCGATGTCGGAGACTGTGAAATACTGGGTCGGCAGATTTCGCCGCGATGATGGTATTCCGGTAGGCCAAGCGGTGGCGACATATAGCCCGGGAATTAGAGCTCCTACCGTCGCGTCGAGCGGCAGCATTGTGACGCTATCGCGGTTAGGGTCCCCTTTGGCCTCAATGGTACCCCGCCAAACGCGAGTACCGCGATTTGGAACAAAACGGGCTATGTCGTCGGCCGTTAGTGGAAGGCGTTCGGGGTCGAACAGCAGATTGTTGTCCGCGATCCTAAAGATGTTCACATCGATCTTCGGAGCGTTGACGCTGCGGATCGGCAAACCCTCGCTGGCGATCCTTGGTAGAACGTTTCCTTCCGTTGCGGCGAAACTCACCTCCGGGGCACGGTTTGGGACCTGAACCCGGAATTGCATGTCCTTTGGCAGAGTACCGGAAACGCCGGGTAATCCGGCCTTAATTGTAACCGAGTAAGCATTCCCAAAGGCGAGGCCACTTAGACAAAGCCGGTCGTTGCGGGGGATGGCGGTTAGTTCGGTTATAGGGTCCGTGCCGACGAACGATTCCAGTGTAGCGGTCGGTCGGCGTGCAACCGTCTGGGATAGAAGAAAGCAAAGCTCGGGCGTGTCCTGATTCGCTAAGACCTCGTACTTTAGGATTTCAAGCGGCGACACCGGATTGATTGCGACGTCGGGTGCCGCTGCTGCGGTCTGCAGCAACAGCATCGCGATCGGCAGAATGAGCATGGGCAAAGGCCGACCGCCATACGCCAAACGCATTTAGCTTTCCCAACAAACTCGCAAGTCGGCACATTGCAGACCTTTTCAGAGCAAGTCTTAGCAAAGTTCGTGCTCGGGCTCCAACAATGGTGCGGGCGAAAAGTGACTGAAAATTCGCGTGTCTCTTAGAAACCCCAACCATGGACGCGGACGCTTTGGCGGCTCGCAGGTGAAATGTTTTGGGCAATATCGATCAGAGTGTCCTGCATTGTCTTACGAAGCTCAGTCGAAGGCTGATTTGCAACGTCATATGCCGCCCTTGCTTCCTCAGGGTCGAACGGATTCGCATGCATGGCGTGCGCGATGCGCTGGTTGGCCAGTGCCAGAGCTCTCCACTTATCCATTATGTCACCGCTGTGTCGTTCCAGTATTCCCCGGGCAATTGTCTGATCGTCTGCAGGCATGTCATGCCAAACGCCATTCAATCTCTGTTGGAAATTCATCGGAGGTGTGTGGCCGCGAAAATGGTGACCCAACTGGATACCGGCCAGAAATAGATTGATGGCGATCGAGATAACCGTAATTGCGCCAAGGATGCGAACGCCTCGTGACACGATCACTGCCCCAGCGCTGTCAGATCAATTGGAGACAGAACCGAAATGTCATCTGAATCACGATCGGTGTCAGCCTGCATCAGTCCGCCGAGGCCGACAGCAAATCCCAATATTGTAGCGAGAGCCAAACCCGCGACAGACGGCCAAAGTTGCGACGGGTCAAGGTCAAATCCGAACCAGCGTTCGAACCAAGTTCTACTGCGGGGCCGAGCCGCATTTACGATACTGGAGTGCAAAAAAGACAGCCGCCCGTCTTCTTGCGCAATGTTGGGAAAGGTCGACGTCCGCAGGGCAGAATCAAGCGCTCGCGCATGATTTAATGCACGTGCGGCGGGCAGCGACGATCGTGCCAATCTCTGTGCTGCTTCGCGTTCCCCCTCCGGCCAGTACTCCGGATTGGCGCCATAAGCGTCAAGAATGGTTTGGAATCGGTTCAGGTTCACCTAGTCCTCCGAAAGCTCTTCATAGACACTACTCAGCTCTTGCCGCAGCGAGCGGCGCGCCCTGACCAGGAGAGATTCGACGGCCCCGACACTGAGAGACATGATTTTCGCTGCTTCAATATTGCTCATCTCTTCAAAAAAGCACAGCGTTAAGGCAACCCTTTGGCGCTCCGGCAGTCTTAACATCGCTTTCGAAACTGCATCCGAAACTTGACGCCGATGTATCTGCATGAAGCCGTCATCGGCCTCATCCATCGGCTCATCGACGTCATCCATTGCCGAATGCATCGGACGTCTTTTTCGGTCGATCGCCAAATTAACGACGATGCGATAGAGCCAAGTGGTGAAGCGGGCATTGCCGCCTCCGCCCATCGGACGCCAACGTGCTGCATGGGACCAAACTCGAGAGAATGCCTCTTGCGCGATTTCCTCACCATCAGCACGCAAACCCATGAGTCGGGTCGCCAACCCAACCGTTCGCGCCAGATGCCTTTCGACCAAACGAGCAAAAGCCACCTGATCGCCCTCAGCAATCGAGCCCATTAAGACTTCGTCGGAACTTTGTTCCGTCGCCGACGATCCGCTCAAAGCGGGTCCGCTCTGAGCCTCGGGTTTTTTGATAGCGACATTTGAATGCATCGTCCTGCTTGTTTGAACGGCGTTGCCCAGATCAATCCTGCGTTTTCGTTCATCTCGCAACATCATGGTATGCTTTTCTGCCTTGCCTACTATATCTAGCAGGCATACGATCAGGACCGTAGCCGATTAGAGCCCATCAAAGGGAGAGAAAGTTATGGAGTGGAGCAGCGAACGGATCGAGCAACTTCGGTCTTTATGGCATGACGGGCTTAGCGCAAGCCAGATTGCCACGCACCTTGGTGGAATAACTCGAAACGCGGTAATCGGTAAGGCGCATCGCCTTGGCTTGACCGGTCGTCCGTCGCCGATCAAGAACCGCACGGCAAGCGTCGCTAGGCCGCGACCGCCTCGCCGGCCTCGTGTCGAGCAAACTCCGCCGCAACGCATAGCAATTGCTGCCCCGCCTCAGCGTCATGTCGAAGTGCCGAAACGCCACGTGGAATTGGAAGATGTGCCCGGCGCGACAATTTTGACGTTGACCGATCGCATATGCAAATGGCCGATCGGCGATCCGCGTCACCCAGATTTTCACTTTTGCGGCCGTGCTTCCGCGGATGGACTTCCCTACTGCACTGACCATGCGCGTCGAGCGTACCAGCCGCCGGCTCGCCGTTCTGGTGACCGCGATGACCAGGCGCAGCGTTTTCTCGCCCGCCGTCAATCTATTCGGTAATGGTAACTCAACGCTGAGAAACGCAGCTAAGACAAAAAAAGGCCGGTGGATTCCACCGGCCTTTTCCATTGTTGGGTTGCGGCATTCGCCGCGCAGCCATCAGCCGAGTTCTTTGGACAGACGTTCTGCCAGGGTGTCGAGAAACGCTTCGGTAGTCTGCCAAGCCTGATCCGGTCCGATAAGGATGGATAGGTCCTTGGTCATAAAGCCAGCTTCAACAGTCGATACGCATATTTTCTCGAGCGTCTCAGCGAATTTTACGACCTTGGGCGTTTCATCGAAGGTGCCGCGGTACTTTAGCCCCTGAGTCCAAGCAAATATCGAGGCAATTGGGTTTGTGGACGTATCTTTGCCCTGCTGCCAAAGGCGGTAGTGTCGGGTCACTGTGCCGTGGGCGGCTTCAGCCTCAACAGTCTTCCCGTCGGGTGTCAGCAGGACCGAAGTCATCAGCCCCAACGAGCCAAACCCTTGGGCGACAGTGTCGGATTGGACGTCGCCGTCGTAATTTTTGCAGGCCCACAGGAAACCACCTTCCCACTTTATCGACGCGGCCACCATATCGTCGATCAGACGATGCTCGTAGGTGAGGCCCGCCGCTTTGAATTTGTCTTTGTACTGGCTGTCGAAGATCGCTTGGAAGATGTCTTTGAACCGCCCGTCATATGCCTTGAGAATAGTATTCTTGGTCGACAAATAGACCGGATAATTGCGTTGCAGGCCATACACGAAACAGGCGTGAGCAAATCCCTCGATCGATTCATCGAGATTATACATGCCCATCGCGACCCCAGAACCGCCGAAATGATATACTTCGTGTGTGATCGCCTCGCCGCCGTCGTCGGGTTGGAAGGTCATGGTCAACCGTCCTTTGCCGGGGATGCGGAAATCGGTGGCACGGTATTGGTCACCGAAGGCGTGGCGACCGATTACGATCGGTTTGGTCCAGCCCGGCACGTAGCGAGGGACGTTTCGGCAGATGATAGGTTCGCGGAAAACTGTTCCGCCCAAAATATTGCGGATCGTCCCGTTCGGGGATTTCCACATTTTTTTGAGACCAAACTCCTCAACGCGCGCTTCGTCGGGGGTAATGGTGGCGCATTTGACGCCGACACCATACTTGAGAATCGCGTTCGCTGAATCGGTCGTTACTTTGTCGTCCGTGCGATCGCGTTCCTCCATTCCCAGGTCGTAATAGTGCAGATCGATATCGAGATAGGGTAGAATCAGCTTGTCCTTGATCATCTGCCAGATCACGCGCGTCATTTCGTCGCCATCTAGCTCGACAACGGGTTTCAGCACCTTGATCTTCGACATCGATATTCTTCCTTTGACAGTGGCGCAGTGGCCGCATTTCGATAGTTCCCCGCACGCGGGAGCCGCACCATAGCGGCGGTTAATGCGCGATGCGAGGCCGGTGCGACAACGTCGCCCCTAGAATTTTATTAAGTGAATGAGCTTGCCGCGTCGATACCCTGCGTTGCGGATTCCAAAGTTTGGAAGATTGCACCGATATTTGTCACCTCGTTGAACAAGTCGGCGTGGCGCGGCCTGATAAAACCTGAAGCGACGCCCTGGTGAACCAGCGCAATCAGCAGATCCCAATAGCCGTCGATATTGGCAATTATGATCGGCTTATTGTGTAACTGAAGTTGTTTCCAGGTGAGTATCTCGAAGAGTTCGTCAAGCGTCCCAAAACCTCCCGGGAGAATCACAAACGCGTCGGAGCGATCGACCATCATCTGTTTGCGCTGGTGCATAGTGTCAACGATGATCAATTTGCTAAGGGTTTGGTGTGCGACCTCCATCTCGACGATATGTCGGGGAATAATTCCGGTGACCTTGCCGCCTACGGCAAGTGCTGCATCGGCCACAAGACCCATCAGGCCAACCCTGCCGCCGCCATAGACGACCTCGATATTATTCTCCCCCGCTAGCCGGCCGACCTTGGCTGCAGCGTCCTTGAACGATTGGGCGACTTCAGCGGAAGAACCGCAGTAGACGCATATGGATGATGGTAGTGGCATCGGTTAATAATTGTTCTTTCAAGGCGATTGGACGATTCTGGACGGGATTAACGAGGGCTTTAGACCTCGCACCACTGCTGTCTAGCCGCAAATGATTTCTACGGTGACTTTAGAGGACAAAACGTTATGCGATTGATGGTTCAAAAGTTTGTGATTCTTCTCGTTGGCTCAGCAATTGTTATGCCGGCGGGCTATCTTGCCGCTGCCGAGCTGACGCCCGCCGAGATCATCAAGACGCGGCAAGAGCATCTCAAGGACATGGGTGCTTCGATGAAAGCGATTGTCGATCAGGTAAAGACCGGCAAACCTGACGTGTCCATTGCTACCGACGCGGCTAAAAAAATTGCGGCTTATTCACGCGAACTTCCTAAGTGGTTCCCGAAGGGCACCGGCGATGAGGCCGGAATCAAGACGGCCGCGAAGCCTGAAATCTGGGCCCAGCCCGACGATTTCCAAGCCGCCGCCGAAAAACTGCCACCTGAGGCCGATAAGTTGGTCGAGGCTGCAGCCACCGGTGATGCCGCAATGATCGGGGCACAGCTGCAAGCAACAGGAAAAGCCTGCCAGGGTTGCCATAAAGTATTCCGAGTTCCACCCCAGGAACACTGAAGCGTCTCGGCCGGAGAGTGCCCACCCCTGACCTAGACCATGGTGCAAAGCATCCCGTGCGACTCTGGCGCGTGCGGATCTGGGATTTACCCACTCGCCTGTTTCACTGGCTCGTGGTGGGGCTTTTCGCATTTTCTTGGTGGACAGCCGAAAGTGATCGGCTCGATTGGCATATTCTATCAGGCTACGCGATCTTGGCCCTGGTCGTATTTCGCATTTATTGGGGTTTCGTCGGGAGTGATACTGCGAGGTTTACTACCTTCCTCAAAGGACCGAGGACATTTTTTGCCTATTCGAGGCGGTTGTTGGACCGGCCGGTGCATATTTCGCAAGGGCATAATCCGATGGGCGGGTGGAGTGTAATCGCGCTTATTGCTCTCCTGCTGTTGCAGGCGGGATTGGGATTGTTCGCGATCGATGTTGACGGCATAAACGCCGGCCCTCTCGACAATCTCGTGAGTTTCGAGACAGGCCGGCGAGCTGCCGGATTGCATGGGCTCGTGTTCAATATATTGCTGATGCTCACAGCTCTCCATGTGGCTGCTGTGCTGTACTATTGGCTTTGGGGGCGTGACAATTTGATTGATGCCATGATTACGGGCGCGAAGCTGATGCCGGGTGTTGAACCACCGCGCGCTACCCGTTTCGCGCCCCTAGGTCGGGCCGTTCTTGGGCTGATTGCAGCCGCATTACTTGTGGCCTGTGTCGTTTTGTGGCGATTTTAGCCACGTATCGGGCTTGATCGAACCTTATGGTGAGAATATCGGTTAGTTATGAACAGGCGCCAAACGAACGTGTGCCGGCCGAAAACAAAATCGATTCGATAGACTGGGGCTCCTCCAATGAATGATCGCTTTCGCAAATATAGTGCCGCCGGCGTCATTCGTGCCGTTTTTTGGGTCGGATTTGTTGGGCTGACCGGTGGTGCTGCCTTTGCCCAGGATACAGCGCCGCCAGCGCAGCCTGTTGCTGCCGCTCCAGTCTCTCCGGAAGCGGCCCTGATCGAAACAGGCAAATATCTGACCACAGCCGGAGATTGCATTTCATGTCACACGCGTCCGGGTGGTGACGAGTTCGCTGGGGGGTTGCCGCTCAAGACACCTTTTGGGACGATTTACACGGCTAATATCACGTCAGACAAAGAGACCGGAATCGGTAACTGGACTGAGGAACAGTTAAAGCGAGCGATGCGCGAAGGCATCGCCGACGATGGAAGCCACCTATACCCCGCATTTCCGTACACGGCATACACCAAGGTCACGGACGAAGATGTTCATGCAATTTACGCTTATCTCCAATCATTGGCGCCGGTAAAATACAATCCGCCTGCTAATGAAATGCCGTTTCCCTTTGGGCAACGGAGCCTGATGGCGATCTGGAACAAGTTATTCCTTAAAGCTGGGGCATACACGCCCGACTCATCGCAATCGGCAGAGTGGAACCGTGGTGCTTATCTTGTGGAAGGCCTCGGCCACTGCGGGGCATGCCATTCGCCTCGTAACCAACTTGGCGGGGAACAAGCCAGCTTGGCATTGACCGGTGGCGTATATCAAGACGCGATCGTCGACTCGGTGCACGAGCAGGAAATCGTAAAGCAGGACAACATGGTGCGCCCGTGGTCTGCGGTGAACCTCACTTCGTCGCCGCAGGGACTTGGGACATGGTCGGTCGATGAAATCTCGGCCTACCTGAAAACCGGCCACAATGCCCGCGCCGGAGCATTCGGTCCAATGGCTGAGGTGATAAATAACAGCACACAACACCTGTCCGATGCAGATATTCGCGCTATGGCGACATATCTGAAAAGCCTACCCGCGTTGGATCAGGCGATCGATAAGGTCCCGTCGGCCGACCAGATGCAGAAGGGTGAGATCGCCTTTACAGTGCGTTGCGGCGATTGCCATTTGCCGACCGGTCTCGGCAGTCCGAAGACACCTGAAGCCGACCCGACCAAAGTGTCGCCGCCGCTTGTCAGCAATCCCATCATTCAGGCTCGCGACCCTGCAACCCTAATCAATGTCGTTCTATATGGCGCGCACGAGTCTCTCGTGAACGATCAGGCATGGCCGAAAATGCCAGGGTTTGAGCTCGATTTTGGACTCGGAATGGATGACGACCAGGTCGCGGCTTTGGCCAACTATGTCCGCAATAGTTGGGGCAACAAGGGAAATACCGTTGATCCGAAGGATGTAGCAAAGCAGCGCTGAGGAAACTGAACAGTTCGGGGGGGCTCTGCGGTTTAATGCGCGCAAAGGCCTCGCGGCTAGGGATAGATGTCTACGGCGATTCCGTCGTCGACCAGACGCCAGACCTCGTCGACATCTGTGTTCGATAGAGCAATGCACCCCGCGGTCCAGTCCTTGAACAGACGTTTCTTGCCTTCGTGGTTAAGGACGTTCGGTTCTCCGTGAATCATGATTCCACCGCCCGCGCGGGCGTTATGCGCCGCGGCCCGCTTGATATCGAGCGCGCTGGGATAGGAAAGGTGGAGCGAGAGGTGATACTCGCTCATCATATTGCGGCGATCGATAATGTAGGTGCCTTCCGGTGTACGCCCGTCGCCCTGTTCGATCTTCGGCCCTACCGGATGGCGGCCAAGCGCGATGTGATAGCTTCTCAGCACCTTGTCGCCGCGCCTTATCTCCAAGCGCCTTTCGGCCTTGTAGACAACGATCCGGTCCGCCTTGGGCGTCGCATATTTTTCCCAATCGGCAGGCGGCGGTGTCGGCTGTGCCGCCGGCCCTGCCGCATGAGCGGCGAGCGGCAAGGCGAGTATCGAAAGCAGCGTCACGGATGCAAAGCATAGTGCTTTGAGGGAACGCCGTAGGGCGGCGTGGCGTTGCTGGGCTGAAGAATCTGTTGGCTGCATGCTATAAAACGGTTGCGAATCACTATCTAAAATAAGCTGTAACCTAATCCGGATCGGGTTGTCATGCCTTGCGCCCCTTTGCTTACCTGGCCTGCGACGATAATTGCCGCCACCCTGGCTATCGCGCCGTCGGTTACCGCAAGCCCGACGCTGGTCGGCGAGCCGGTCAGCCACCGCGTCGCCGCTGGCGAAACGTTGCTCGATCTGGCCCACCAATATGATGTCGGCTATGTCGCGATGATCGCAGCGAACCCGGTTCTCGACCCCTGGGTACCGGGGGTCGGCAAGGATCTTGTGGTTCCGACGCAACATCTGCTGCCGCAGGCCCCGCATGAGGGCATCGTCGTCAATATTGCCGAGATGCGGCTCTATTATTTCCCTAAGGCGGAAGGCGAACCGCTGACCTTTCCGATTGGGATCGGCGACGAAGGCGCCACGACGCCAAGCGGCCAGACCCGGATAGTGCGTAAGATCGCAAACCCGACCTGGTACCGGACAAAGAGCGAGATCGCAAACAAGCCTTGGGAGCCTAAGATCGTGCCGCCGGGGCCGGACAATCCGCTCGGCGCCTATGCGCTCTACCTGGGCTGGCCGTCCTATCTGATCCACGGAGTCGACGACTGGAGGCGGGTCGGCCGGCGCGATAGCCGCGGCTGCATGGGCATGTACGCGGCGGATATCGAAACGATGTTCCGCGAGGTAAAGGTCGGCACCAAGGTCACGGTGGTCAATCAACCGGTCAAGCTCGGCTGGGTGGGCGACACGCTATACCTCGAAGTGCATCCGACGCCCCACCAGGCCGATCAGCTTGAGATGGACAATATCGATGACTTCGAAGATCCCACCGGTCTGACAAAAACAATTTTGGCCACCGCCAAAGACTCCGCCAATCGGTTGGATTGGGGAGCCATTCGGCAAGCGGCCAAAGATCGTAATGGCATTCCGGTCGCCATCACCCGCTGAGCGCTAAAGCGTCAAGCGGGTGCCGACTTCCGGATGGTTTGCGGACCGCGCCGAAACGAAGTCCGCAGCGCAAATTACTTGTTGCGCATGCCTTTGCCGGTCGCATGCGACTGAGTCATGCTGGCCTGATCGGCAGCCTGCTGAGCGGCCTTCGCTGCGTCGGCGGCCTGCGCCGCGCTCTTCGCTGCGCTCTCGGCGGCCATCTTGGCGTCGGACACGTCTTTGGACATCTGGTCCAACTGGGCCTTGTCGGTCTGCTGACAGGCGGGAACAACGGCAGTCGCGGCGAGCAGAATGGCGGCGGCGCTGATCTTATGCAGGATTGAAGTCATTTTATCCTCTTTTCAATTCCAGGGTGGCTTGCCGAATTAAGTCAGGTGAGCCTCGCAGGCTCTATATAGCAACCGATTTGTACTGTAAATCCGAGCAACGGCAAAAAAGGTCCGGATTCCAGGCTTTTCGGTCCATTTTGTGCTGTTTTAAGCATGTTTCAAACGGATCATTGAACATATCGAATCAGTATAGTTGGGGCGCAATAGTTTCGAACACTTACCCCTTATCGATTGTTCCGAACTTCTTCGAAAAAATGAAATAAACGCCCCTGCCGTTGCGCCGCATTTCCGGATAGTGAACGGTCTGGCCTTCGATCCGGATTTTGGCATTTGCGGTCATCGACATTACAAATGTTTCCCAAACCACTCCGCCGCACGGTCGGCTGCCTGTGCGTGGAATGGCTGGCCTGGATAGAGGCCGAAATGGCCGCACGGGTAAATCTCGAGATCTTTCGGTTCGCCTGCGCGGGCGAATACTTCCTGAACCTGCTCGATCGGGATAATTCCGTCCTGTTCGGCAGCAAGCATGAGAAGCGGTTTGGGGTCTGTCAGACCGACGAATGCCGCCGGCAGATACTCTGCCATACGCGCGATGCTCTCGATGTTCGTGTGATTGACCCATGTGCTGTCCGGGCCGCCTGTTGAGTTCGCGAACCAGTCGAGCGCTTGCGGCGCCGGAAACACGCATGGTTCGCCGGCCGGCGCGATAATGGGAATCCTGTTGCTGGCGGCTCCCGCGTTGCGGCTTGCAAAATCGTCGGCAAATCCTGCGAGATAGGCGGCGAACCCATCAGGTCCGACCATGCCGATAAGCGACCGAGCGACTGAAAGCGCCGGGACTTGAGCCACGATTACTTTGACGCGCGGGTCCAGTGTGCCGACAAAAAGTGCGTGACCGCCTGAATAGGAAGTACCCCATAAGCCGATCCGCCCCGGGTCTATCCCCGGTTGTGTTGAAAGATAACCGATTGCCGCGCGCAAATCGTCATGCTGTTCCTGGGGAATTATTCTTCCTCTTTCGTCACCATCGCTGGCGCCGAGAAAGCGATAATCGAATACGAGTACTGCAAACCCGGCCGCGCAGAATCTTTCGGCAAAGCTCGGCAGCCCCTGCTCCTTCACCGCCGAAAAGCCGTGGCTCATGACGATCGCGGGTAACGGCTCGGCGCCGCCCTCCGGACGGTAGAGCCAACCGCGGCAGGTCAAGCCCGCGCTCTGAAATGAAATGTCGCTGCGCAATCCGACCTCCCCGTTTGCCGCTTTATACGCCGGTCCGTTTCAAGACGGATCACTCTTTACGTAGGTCGGATAAGCGCAGGGGCTGGGCAAGAATTTGTTGAGTGACGCGGATCGTTTTGATTAAGATTCGCGGCAAGACCCAGACATTTTTCAAAACCGGCGAGAGCCGGGATCAGGGACTGCTCCTACCGTTTCGGATCGACGACTATGTGAGCGCTGACAATCCGGTTCGGGCGATCGAAGCCTAAGTGTCGTCGCTATGATCCTCATCGAAGATGGTGATTGCCAGCGGATCGAGAAGCACGCGTCATCGCGTCGTCGAACGAAACTCCGTGCTTCGAGAGATTATTTTCGGCCTTACGCGGGTCCCAATCAAAGACTGAGCGCATATGGGGCCGCCCTTACTCCCACTCGATCGTCCCAGGCGGCTTGCTCGTAATGTCGTAAGTCACCCGGTTGATCCCCCGCACCTCGTTGATGATGCGGGTCGCGACCTGGCCCAGGAACTCATGCGGGAATGGGTAGTAATCCGCCGTCATGCCGTCGGTCGAGGTCACCGCCCGCAAAGCGCAGGCCTGGTCGTAACTCCGCCCGTCGCCCATCACGCCCACGGTGCGGACCGGCAGCAGAACGGCGAAGGCTTGCCAGATGGCGTCATACAACCCGGCGTTGCGGATTTCTTCCAGGAAGATGGTGTCGACCTTGCGCAGCAGCTCCAGCTTCTCGCGGGTGATGTCGCCGGGGATGCGGATGGCCAGCCCCGGGCCGGGGAAGGGGTGGCGGCCGACGAAATGCTCGGGTAGGCCCAGTTCCCGGCCCAGCACCCGAACCTCGTCCTTGAACAGTTCGCGCAACGGCTCGACCAGCTTCATGCGCATATGGGCCGGCAGGCCGCCCACATTGTGATGGGACTTGATGGTGACGCTGGGGCCGCCGGTGAAGGACACGCTTTCAATCACATCGGGATAGAGCGTGCCCTGGGCCAGGAAATCGGCGCCGCCGATGGCGAGCGATTCATGCTCGAACACCTCGATGAAGGTCTTGCCGATCGCCTTGCGCTTCAGCTCCGGGTCGGTCAGGCCGGCGAGAGCATCCAGGAACTTGTCGGCGGAGGATGAATGGATCAGCGGGATGTTGAACTGATCGCGGAACAGGCGGACCACCTCCTCCGCCTCGCCGGCGCGAAGCAGCCCGTTGTCGACGAAGATGCAGGTCAGCTGTGTGCCGATCGCCTCGTGTAGCAACACGGCCGTCACCGCGCTGTCGACGCCGCCTGACAGGCCGCAGATTACGCGATGCGCGCCGACCTGGGCGCGGATGCGTGCGATCGACTCGTCTCGGAAGGCCGCCATGGTCCAGCTGCCGCTGCAGCCGCAGACATCGTGCGTGAAGCTTTTGATCAGCGCCGCGCCATGCTGCGTGTGCACGACCTCGGGGTGGAACATCAACCCGTAATATTTGTGGGTGTCATCGGCGATGATGGCAAAGGGCGCGCCCTCGCTGGTGCCGATAGTGCGGAAACCGGGCGGCAGTTGAGTTACCCGGTCGCCGTGGCTCATCCACACCTGCTGCCGGGCGCCGACCGCCCAGTCGCCTTGGGTCAGAGCGCAGCTTTCCTTGATATCCACGAAGGCGCGCCCGAATTCGCGCGTGTCGCCGATATCGACCGTGCCGCCCAACTCCTTGCACAGCGTCTGCTGTCCATAACAGATGCCCATAACCGGCAGGCCCAGATCGAATATGCCGGCGGCCGGGGCGGGTGAGCCCGCGTCGATCACCGATGCCGGTCCGCCCGACAGAATGATACCCCTGGCGTCGAACTCTCGAATACGCTCGATGGTGACGGAGAAAGGCAGGATTTCGCAGTAAACGCCGCTCTCACGCACGCGGCGCGCAATCAGCTGTGTCAGCTGAGAACCGAAATCCAGGATCAGGATGCGGTCGTTGTGGAGTGAATCTGGCTTATCGGTTGGCATCGGCTTTCCTGGCGCTTCAGTGCGCATGTCGGATAACAAAAGTGCAAATCGGCGTTAGTCCCGCAAGGTGGGTGTCATACTGGACAAGATACGCAGGTCTCGCCAGCCGAGTGCGATTTCATTGACGGATTCGCCAAAAAACGGCTTGCGAGCCTGCATAAGAATGCTTCCCGACAGGTGCTGGTAAAAGCCGATTGCCGGACGATTGCTGGCCAGAGCCCATACAAGCGCTGTTTCGGTGCCGCGCGCGCGCAAGACCCTCGCCATTGCTACCATCAGCCTGACGCCATGCCCCCGACGTTGAAACTGCGGCAAAAGGTAAAGCAGATAGAACTCCCCATCATAGGCTCGCAATATCGGGTCTTTTCCGCCCCGGCGCGGTCCCGCAACGCCGAAACCGATGATCCCTTCATCGGCCCCTTCAAGGACAAGAGAGATGACACGGTCGTCGACACGCTCCAGCGACCGTCTCCAGTGGCGGGCGTCCCAGGCGGTCTCGACGCGGGCGAGCGATTCCGGGCTCAGCTGTTTGGCGTAAGTTGCCGCCCAAGAGATGCGCTGCACCCTGGCAATATCTTCTGCGTCTGCCGGCCCGGCCGGGCGGATGAAAATTTCCATGTCGTCATCTTCGCCAAATCGGCGATTCGTTCCAATCGGATAATTCAACGCGCCGCCGATTCCAGTGAATTTTCCGCTTGGTCGGGTATCTCCGTCTCATTCAGCTCGGTTTTCGCAATGGCGCGTTCGAATACGGCGGCAAAAAACCCGTCTGTGCCGTGTGTGGCGGGCGTCAGTCGCAGGTATGGCGACGATGGGGGCGGGGGACCGCCGCCAGGCCAAACTGCTTGATGCCAAAGGTCAGCAACCGACAGAACCGAAAAATCAGGGTGTGCTGCCAGGAAAGCCTCGGCATGATCTTCGTTCTCTGCAGGCAACATCGAGCAGGTCGCGTAGATCAGACGGCCGCCCGGTTTCACCAGCCGTGCTGCACTTTCGATCAGTCTGGCTTGGAGCGGCAACAGCTCGGCCAAGCCCGGTCCCAGCGATCGCCAGCGTTGGTCGGGGTTACGGCGCCATGTTCCGGTACCGCTGCACGGCGCATCGACCAGTACGCGGTCGAAGCGGCCTTTATGGCGTTTGATCCAGGGGTCGCTTTCGCCGTTGATCGGGTGGGTTTGGATATTGTGTGCGCCGGCGCGGCGGAAACGCTCTTTGGCGCGCATCAGCCGGTTCGCCAGCACGTCGCTCGCTATTAAGCGGCCTTTGTTATTCATCGACGCGGCCATCGCCAATGTTTTGCCGCCGGCGCCCGCGCAGAAATCCATGACCTCCTGCCCCGGGCGGGCATCGGCAATCAGTGCGACCAGTTGCGAGCCCTCGTCCTGAATTTCGATCGTGCCGTCACGATACAGCGGATGGGCCATCACCGACGGTCGGCCCGCCATTCTGATGCCGATGGGCGACAAGTGTGTGGCTTCCGCGGTTAGGCCATCGGCGTTCAGCCGGGCGATGACGTCATCGCGGCTGACCCCTTTCAGCACATTAACCCGCAGGTCCAGCGGCGCCGGATGTTTCAGAGCCTCCATCTGCGCCAGGAAATCGTCGCCCAGCGCGCGCTTCAGCTCCGGTTCGGCCCAGGGCGGGCATTCGGCGCGCACGCCGTCGGGCATATCCTGCGGTTCCAGCAGGCGGCCTTCCAGCCGCCGCGCCAGACCCTTCTCTTCAAAGGACAGCGGTTCGGGGGCATAGGGGCCGCCGGAAAACAATTTCTCGACCCGATCGAACGTCTGGCCCTCGCCGACCAGCAGGTCAGCCAGCAGCAGCGAGGTCGGGGTGGGTTCGCTTCCGGCCTTTTGCAGCCGCCAGGTCAGGCGGGCGCGGCGGCGCATTGCGCGATAGACCGCCGTCGAGATATCGGCGCGGTCTTTCGATCCGATGAAACGGCGTTCGCGGAAATAACTCGATACGGTCGCGTCGGCGGGACGCGGGGTGCTGTCGATCAGCCCCAAAAGCTCGATAGCGGTCGCCAGGCGGGCGGGCGGCGTCACTCGTTCGCGCGATAGTTCGGCGTTTCCTGCGTGATCTGAATGTCGTGAACATGGCTTTCACGCAGCCCGGCATTGGTGATCCGCACGAATTCCGCATTCTTTTGCAGATCGGCGATGGTGGCGTTTCCGGTATAGCCCATCGCGGCCTTCAGACCGCCGATCAGCTGATGGAGAACCGGCCCAACCGGGCCTCGATAGGGAACGCGGCCCTCAACGCCCTCGGGCACCAGTTTCAGCTGGTCGCGCACTTCGGCCTGGAAATAGCGGTCGGCTGAGCCACGCGCCATCGCGCCCAGCGATCCCATCCCGCGATAGCTCTTATAGGATCGGCCTTGATAGAGGATCACGTCGCCCGGCGCTTCTTCGGTTCCGGCAAGCAAAGAGCCCAGCATGGCGCAGTCGGCCCCTGCCGCTAGCGCCTTTGCAAGGTCGCCCGAGTACTTGATTCCGCCGTCGGCAATGACCGGCACACCCGTATCCCGGCATGCCTCCGCCACATCCATAATGGCGGTCAATTGAGGCACGCCGACCCCGGCGACGATTCGTGTGGTACAGATCGAACCCGGGCCGATACCAACCTTAATGGCATCGGCGCCGGCGTCGATAAGCGCCCTGGCGCCGCTAGCAGTGGCAATGTTACCGGCGACAATCTGCACCGAATTCGATAGGCGGCGGACGGCAGCAACAGTTTTGAGCACGCCCTCGGAATGGCCGTGCGCAGTATCGACGACGACGACATCGGCTTCTGCGTCTATCAACGCCTGAGCGCGCTCGATAGCTGGAGCGCCTGTTCCCACGGCCCCTGCGGCACGCAGGCGACCCTTATCATCCTTTGATGCGCCCGGATGAAGCTCAGCCTTTTCGATGTCTTTGACTGTAATTAGGCCGGTGCAGTGAAAGTTGCCGTCGACGACCAGCAGCTTTTCGATGCGATGCTGGTGAAGGAGACGCTTAGCCTCGTCCTTGTCCACAGTCTCGTGGACAGTCACCAAATTTTGCCGTGTCATCAGCTCTGAAACCGGCTGATTAGGGTCGGACGCGAAGCGGACGTCGCGGTGGGTCAGAATTCCGACCAGTTTTCCGCTGCGCCCACCGTCCACCGAGGGCTCTACCACCGGGATACCGGAAATCCCGAAATCGGTCATCAAGCTCAAGGCTTCTGCCAATTTCGCGTTGGGAGGAATGGTGATCGGGTTTATTACGATGCCCGATTCGAACCGTTTGACACGCCGAACTTCTTCCGCTTGACGCTCAATCGACAAGTTTCGATGGATCACGCCCATGCCGCCTGCCTGGGCCAGTGCGATGGCGAGCTTGCTCTCGGTTACGGTATCCATGGCTGCAGAGACGAGCGGGATGCCGAGCTTGATCGTCCGTGTGAACCGAGTTTCCGTGTTGGCCTCGGTGGGCAGAACCGAAGATGCCTGCGGAACAAGCAGGACGTCATCGAAAGTGAACGCGTCCCTGATCGGCATCGCTGGCTCCTTAAAGTTCCTGTCCGGCGCTGACAACAACTGGCCAGACCTGCGAACGAATCAAGCCTGACCATCGGATTGCGCCGTAAAATGGCGCGCACTATACACGGGCCTGCAATCATGTGAAGAAAGCGAACCGGAACCCGCCATGTTCTAAACAGACTGGACTTCCGGTGGCGGGTTCTTTATAAACCGCGCGTCGATTGCGTGGGCTTTGGCCAAATTCGCGATCACACGCCCTGGTTCTTTTGCTAGCGAGTTTGGCTTCTTGTCGGTTGTTTCAGCCCTGATTATTCAAGTTCCGCAAGTCCGAACTTTGAACTCGTTAGCTCCTCGTTCCTGCTGTGACTTCATTCTGGCCAGCAATGCGCCGGTCGCGATGCATGCGCGCGGGCGCAATACGTAACAAACACTCCAAACAGCATATATTTTTGAAACGAAAGGAAAGTTAATGGCGCAGAAGCTCTATGTGGGAAACCTCGCTTTTTCGATGACATCGGAAGAGCTGGGCGGACTCTTCGGGGAGCACGGCAAGGTCGTTTCGGCGAAGGTGATTACCGAGCGCGAGACGGGTCGCAGCCGTGGTTTCGGATTTGTCGAATATGACAGCCCGACGGCCGGCGAGAATGCAATTCGCGAGCTGAACGGCAAGAATATCGGCGGACGTCCTCTGGTCGTCCGTGAAGCCGAAGACCGTCGCGAAGGCGGCGGTGGTGGCGGCGGCCCGCGTGGCGGCGGCGGTGGTGGCGGCTTTGGCGGCCCACGTGGCGGCGGCGGTGGCGGCGGCGGGATGCCTGCTCAGGTCGTCGGCACCGGCAAGGGCGTCGTGAAGTTCTTCAACACCCAGAAGGGCTTTGGCTTCATTCAGCGCGAAGACGGCGGCGAAGATGTGTTCGTGCACATCAGCGCGGTTGAGCGCGCCGGCCTCGAAGGCCTGGCCGAAGGTCAGCAGTTGCAGTTCAACCTGGTCGATCGCGGCGGCAAGATTTCCGCGGCCGATCTTCAGGTTGTTGGCGACGTGATCCCGGTCGCGGCCAAGGCGGCCACGCCGCAGCGTCAGTTGACTGGCGAAAAGGCCACCGGCACGGTGAAGTTCTTCAACGCGATGAAGGGCTTCGGCTTCATCACTCGCGATGACGGCCAGCCCGACGCGTTCGTTCACATCAGCGCGGTCGAACGCTCGGGCCTTGAAGGTCTGGCCGAAGGTCAGCAGCTGCAGTTCAACCTGGTTGATCGCGGCGGCAAGATCTCCGCAGCCGATCTTCAGGTCGTCGGCGACGTGATCGCGGTTGCCGCCAAGGCGGCCACGCCGCAGCGTC
>PLTD01000045.1 GCA_003165335.1 Rhodospirillales bacterium
GTCTAGCCAGTCAGCCGGGCGGGCCTGACGGACGCCCTTGGCCCATATCCTGTTTTGCATAACCAGCGGGTATGTCGAACGTGGTGGCCGGCAGGTCCCTGTGCTCGACGGACTTCAGCGTCGCCGGACCCATACCACGCGAGGCCATCATCGCCTCCATTTTCTGGCGCTGTTCCGGCGGCAATGAGGCCACCATTTGTTGGGTCTGCGCCCTAAGCTGGTCCATTCTGGCCCTTATTTGTCCCCGGCTTTCCGACGTGATCTCGGTGTAGGCCTTCCGCTCCGGCGAGACCGTCCAGACCTTGTTGTGGGCACCGCGAAAAAACGTCTGTACCTCTGCCGAGGTCAGCTTGAGGTTGTTTGAAGCCATTTCGATCGTTTCCTGGCTGACTGGCAAGCCATCGATCGACTGTTCCTACGTGATAACCGTTCCCGCCACGGCATTGCCGTTGCCAGCCGCCAAGATGAAACTTCCGGCTAAAACGACTGCACGCATCGCATCCTCTCTTTTTCGTCAACCGACTTGCTAACTCTCATCCCCCATCCTGAGCGCTGCGATAAACGCGGATTGCGGAATTTCGACTTCGCCGAATTGGCGCATCCGCTTTTTGCCCTCTTTCTGCTTGTCGAGCAGCTTTCGCTTTCGGCTTATATCGCCGCCATAACACTTGGCGGTAACGTCCTTGCGCATCGCCGATACGGTTTCGCGGGCGATCACCTTGCCGCCGATCGCGGCCTGTATGGCGATCTTAAAGAGCTGCTTGGGGATCAGATCCTTCAGCCGCTCGCAAAGCATCCGGCCGCGCCTCTCGGATTGGCTGCGATGGACAACCATGGCCAGCGCGTCGACCGGGTCGTTGTTGACCAGGATCTGCATCTTCACCAGATCGCCCTCTTCATAGCCGTCCAACTGGTAGTCAAAGCTGGCATAACCCCGGCTGATCGATTTCAGCCGGTCATAGAAATCGAAGACGACCTCGTTCAGCGGCAGGCGATAGACCAGCATGGCGCGGGCACCGACATAGGTAAGCTCAATCTGAACGCCACGCCGTTCCTGGCAAAGCTGCAATATCCCGCCCAGATATTCGTCAGGCAGCAGGATCGTCGCCTTGATCCAGGGTTCGTCGATACGGTCGATCCGCACGACGTCCGGCATGTCCGCGGGATTGTAGAGCTCCAGCGTCGTCCCATTGGTTAGGTGCACGCGATAAACCACCGACGGCGCCGTCGCGATCATGTCGAGATCGAATTCGCGCTCCAGTCGCTCCTGAATGATCTCCATATGGAGCAGGCCGAGGAAACCGCAGCGGAAACCGAAGCCCAGCGCTTGAGAGCTTTCAGCTTCGTAGTGGAAGCTGGAATCGTTCAGCGCCAGTTTGCCCAACGAGTCGCGCAGATGCTCGAACTGCGCAGCATCGACGGGAAATAGCGAGCAGAACACCACAGGCACTGATGGCTTGAAGCCGGCCAAGGGCTCGGCCGCCAGTCTGCGCTCGTCGGTGATCGTGTCGCCAACCTTGGTTTCGGCAATTTCCTTGATCCCGGCGGTGATGAAACCCATCTCGCCTGGACCCAGCTGGTCTATGATCACCCGTTTGGGCGCGAACATGCCGACGCGATCGATATCGCGGGTCGCGCCGGTCTGCATAAAGCGTACCTTCTGCCCGGCCCTGATCGTGCCGTCGACCACACGAACCAGAATGACGACGCCCAGATAGGCGTCGTACCAACTGTCGACCAGCAACGCCTTTAAAGGCGCATCTCTATCGCCGGATTTTGGCGGAGGCAGGTGGGTGACGATCGCCTCAAGCAGTTCGGGAATCCCGATCCCGCTCTTCGCTGAAATCGCTACTGCGTTCGACGTATCGAGGCCGATAACCTCCTCGATCTGCTCCTTCACCCGCTCTACATCGGCCGCCGGAAGGTCGACCTTGTTGATGACGCAGAGAATCTCGTGGTTATTGTCGATCGCCTGATAGACGTTGGCCAGCGTCTGGGCCTCGACCCCTTGGGTCGAATCGACCACGAGCAGCGATCCCTCGCAGGCCGCCAGCGACCGGCTGACCTCATAGGCGAAGTCGACATGGCCGGGCGTGTCCATCAGGTTGAACTGATATTCCAGCCCGTCCTTGGCAGTATAAGCTAGGCGTACTGTCTGCGCCTTAATCGTGATGCCGCGTTCGCGCTCGAGATCCATCGAGTCGAGCACTTGCTGCTTCATCTCGCGCTTTTCGAGCCCTCCGCATTCTTCGATCAGCCGGTCGGCCAAGGTAGACTTGCCGTGATCGATATGGGCGATGATCGCGAAATTACGGATTCGGGAGAGGGGGGTGGTTGTGTCAGTCATGGTGCCGGAAGATAGGGAAGCGGGTGCATTGCGGCAATGGCAGGGAGCCCCAGTTACTCAGAATCACGAATCGGACCTCAGGGGCATAAGGATAAATCGGTGCATCCGGCGAATTAAAGCAATCCGGCCTGGCACGCTGAAGCAGACACGCTTCATTAGAGGCGACTTTTCTATCTGCCGGCAAAGACGGTTGTGTGTGGCCGAAGGCACCTATTGCTGATCCGATCCAGATTGCAGAACCAGAGTATGACCGTGAATTTCGACACGTCCCAGGGTCGATAGAAAGCTCATCCCCAGTAGCGATTGGTCGAGGTCACCTTCATTGACCCATGCCGCCACGGCACGCGCAGACATCGGGCCGATTCTGACAGAGCCGAGAGTTACCGGTGCGGCGCGCTCTGTGCCGTTGGCCGTCGCGAACAGACCGGTGAATTGCAAATCTTCCAGATGCATACCCAAACGGCTTGCATCGCGCTGCGTCAAGGCTATGCCGCTAGCGCCGGTATCGACCAGGAAATGGACTGCGACGCCGTTGACCTCCGCGTCGATTACGAACTGACCACTATCGTCCGCTTGGAACTGCATTACGCCGCGGGCCGTCTCGGCACCCCTGCCGGGCACAATCGTTCCCAGCGCCCTGTCAAACAGATGGCCGAAGTCGTCGCGGTAAGAATAGCCTACGATTAGAACTACACCGAAACTGAGAAATACGGCCAACTGCCGCGCCATCGGACCGAGCGGCCTAGTCGACACCGAGAGACGCGCCACCATCAACAAGAGGATTATCGCGAGCGGCGCGGCGTTCGCCACATCCCACCCTGTGAGCCCGGCGGGGGACAGCGATGCGGCAGCGACAAGAACGCCGCCGACTACCCCAGCAACGAGCAGAAGGCGTAGCCGCGCGTTCGAAGGACCGCCCTTTTGTGGCTGTCTCTCCAATCGCACGCGCCCCGGCTTCTTTCGCTTAGGCTGCTGCCTTCAGCATATTGCGCAACACATACTGAAGAATGCCGCCATTCTTGTAATAGTCGATCTCATCCAGGGTATCGATACGGCAGGTCAACGGCACGACCTCTATCTTGCCATCGGCGCGGGTAATTGTGAGCGCGATGTCCATGCGCGGGCGCAGCGTTTCGGCAAACCCCAACAGGTCAAACTTCTCAGAACCGTCGAGGCCCAACGACTTGCGATCGGTCCCTTCCTTGAACTGAAGCGGCAACACGCCCATTCCCACGAGATTCGAACGATGAATACGTTCAAAGCTTTCGGCAATGACAGCGGAAACGCCCAGCAGCTTCGTGCCTTTGGCTGCCCAGTCGCGGCTGGATCCGGTGCCATATTCTTTGCCGGCAATGATGATCAGCGGCGTGCCCTCGGCGATATATTTCATCGCCGCGTCATAGATCGGCATCAGCGCACCATCGGGCATATGGCGGGTGACCCCACCCTCGGTGCCCGGGGCCATCTCGTTCTTGATACGGGTATTGGCGAAGGTGCCCCGCATCATCACTTCGTGGTTGCCGCGGCGCGAACCATAGGAGTTGAACTCCTCAGGCCGCACCTGATGTTCCAACAAATATTCGCCGGCGGGAGCCGACTTCTTAATATTACCGGCAGGCGATATATGGTCGGTCGTGATGCTGTCGCCCAGCAACGCCAGTAGGCGCGCTTGCTTGATATCGGTGATCGGCGACGGCTCGGGGCTCATCGTCTGGAAGAACGGCGGTTCCTGCACATAGGTCGAGCCGGCGTCCCATTTATAGGTCTGACCCTCTGCAAACTGGACGGCCTGCCATTGCTTGGGGCCGAGGAAGACGTCGCTGTAGCGGCTGATGAACATTTCGCGCGTGACTGAGTTGGCGACCGTGTCGGAGACTTCCTGGTTGGTCGGCCAAATATCGCGCAGATAGACCGGCTGGCCGTCGCTGCCGATACCCAGCGGCTCCTTGGTGATGTCGATCATCATCGATCCGGCGATTGCATAGGCGACCACCAGAGGCGGCGAAGCGAGATAGTTGGCGCGAACGTCCTGATGGATGCGCGCCTCGAAATTGCGGTTGCCCGACAGGACTGCGCCGGCAACCAGATTGCCCTCTGTGATTGCCGCGCCGATGGCGTCGGGCAACGGGCCGGTATTGCCGATACACGTGGTGCAGCCATATCCGACAAGGTTGAAGCCGAGCGCGTCGAGGTCGCCCTGCAGACCGGACGCCTTGTAATAGTCGGTCACGACCTGGCTGCCGGGGGCAAGCGAGGTTTTGACCCACGGCTTGACCTTAAGGCCTTTCTTCACCGCATTACGCGCAACCAGTCCAGCAGCCAGCATCACCGACGGATTGGATGTGTTCGTGCAACTCGTGATTGCAGCCACGACCACGTCGCCGTGACCCAGAGTATAGTCCGTCCCGGCAACCGGAACGCGCTTGTTCACTTCACCCGCCGGGACCCCGAATTTCGCAAGCTCCGCGACAAAAGCCGGAGCTGCCCCCGACAGCAGCACCTTGTCTTGCGGGCGCCGCGGGCCGGCCAGCGAAGGTTCGACATCGCCGAGATCAAGCGAGAGTGAGTCGGTGAACACAGGGTCAGGGGTGCTGTCGTCGCGCCACATACCCTGGGCTTTGGCGTAAGCTTCAACAAGCTTGATCCGCTCTGCGTCACGGCCGGTCAGTGTTAGAAAGCGAATGGTTTCCTTGTCGATCGGAAAGAAGCCACAGGTTGCGCCATATTCGGGCGCCATGTTCGCAAGCGTCGCACGGTCAGCCAACGCAAGTGCACTGACGCCGGGACCGTAAAACTCGACGAATTTATTGACGACACCCTTCTTGCGCAGCATCTGCGTGACTGTCAGCACCAAGTCGGTCGCGGTCGTGCCCTCGCGCAGCTTGCCCGATAGCTTGAAACCGATAACCTCGGGGATCAGCATCGAAACCGGCTGGCCCAGCATTGCCGCCTCGGCTTCGATCCCGCCAACACCCCAACCAAGAACGGCCAGGCCGTTCACCATCGTCGTGTGGCTGTCGGTGCCGACCAGCGTGTCNNCGTTGCGCTCGAACTCGCGCTCGACATTTTCGTCGAAAGCCTCGGGCGTCCCGAAATAATCGACCATTACCGAATGGTCGATGACCAGGTCGACGGTCGAAAGCGGGTTGATCCGGGCCGGGTCGCTGCCCAGCCTTTCAATCGCCTTACGCATGGCCGCCAGATCGGCGACGGCGGGTACACCCGTAAAATCCTGCATCAGCACCCGCGCCGGTCGATAAGCGATCTCACGATCGCTGCTGCGGGTCTTCAGCCATTCTGCGACAGCCTTCACGTCATCGACAGAAACTGTCCGCCCATCTTCATAACGGAGGAGGTTTTCCAGCAGCACTTTCAGCGAAAATGGCAAGCGCGCCACGTCGCCGATATGAGCCTGCGCGGCCTCTAAACTGAAATAGTCGTATTTGGCGCCGTCGACGGTGAGCGTGCGGCGGGTTTTCAGCGTGTCTTTTCCGGTAATGCTCACAGGAGGGTGCCTTTATCGCAGAGGGCCGGTCGCCGGCCGATTCAATCGAATGGGATGGGGTGATCTAACCTAGTTTGACAAGCCGATCAAACATGGCTTTGTAGCTTCAAGAGAGGACATGATGTCGCCCGTTCTCGGAAATTGCCGAATAATCCGGTTCAAATAGAGTACTCCTCTCCGACACCGGGCAAAATCGTTCCGGGAGGAGGTTTTCGCTTGTATAGATTGCCCCGCGCCGCGACCCTTGTCCTTATGTCCCTGCTGTCTGCCTGTGCGATGCCGCAAAGCGTAAGACCGACGACTGCATTAAGTGCTGCGTCTTCCGATTCTCCAGCCCAGACCACCGAGCCGCCGATGACAACCGATAGCGTCCCAAAGCTAAGCCTCGAGGAAGAGCGTAAACTACTTGCCCCATACCGAGCAAAAATCGACGCTTTGGATTCGCAGATCGTCACCCTGCTGGGCGAACGTTTCGACGTGGTACGCGACGTTGCGGCGCTGAAGGCCGAGCACGGAATTCAGCCGATTCTTCCCGATCGCATCGAAGAGGTGGTGCAGCGGGCCCGCGCCAAAGCTGAGAAAGCCGGTGTCGATCCCAAGCTCGTCGAGCAGATATATCGGATCATGATCGACGCTGCCTGCCGCTTGGAAGAAAACTACAGCCACGCCCATGAGGCCAAGACGCCGCGATGACTGGTTTGGTCGGCATTCGCCTGTCCTGCAGGCGCAGCGAGCGTGTTGTCTTTACCAGGCTCGACTTCTCGATCGAATCCGGCGGCGCCCTATTGCTGAGCGGGCCGAACGGAAGCGGCAAATCCAGCCTGCTGCGGCTGATAGCCGGATTGATCAAGCCTTTCACCGGTCATTTGGAATATGAGGGTACACGGCTACAAGACGATCCGGCACGCCACCGGGAGATCATCGCCTATCTGGGCCACCAGGACGCCGTAAAGTCGATGCTGACCGTGGGCGAAAGTACGCGCTTCTGGGCCGGCTTATATGACCATCCGAGCGACGCACATGCGGCGATGGCGGCGATGGGCCTGAGCGACCTAGCCGATACTCCGGGCAGATTTCTATCCTCGGGCCAGCGTCGTCGGGCAGCGCTTGCGCGCGTCATCGCTGGCGGTACGCCCGTTTGGCTTTTGGACGAACCGACGGTCGGGCTGGATGCCAAGTCGATAGCCGCGCTCGAGTCCGCTTTGGCGGCCCACCGCATGCGCGGGGGGATCGTTCTGGCCGCGACTCACGCCCCGATCGCCCTTCCCGGTGCGGCTGAATTGAACCTCGCTGAGTTTGAACCTCAGGGATTCTTAGACGACGCGGACGCCGCATGAGCGCCATGCTCCGTCTCTTCGCGCACGATCTCAAGCTGCAGCTGCGGCTCGGGTCCGACTTGATCGCGCCCGTCGCCTTTTTTGTATTGGCCACGTTGCTGGTGCCGCTCGGTGTTGGGCCCGAACCGAATCTTTTGACTAGGCTTGCGCCCGGTATGATTTGGGTGACGGCGCTATTGGCAACGCTTCTGGCCCTCGATCGGCTTTTCCAGCGGGACTTCGAAGATGGAACACTCGACTTGCTGGCTCTGGCGCCGTTGCCGCTAGAAGCGATTGTCCTGGCCAAGGTAGCGGCACACTGGGTGACGACGGGCCTACCTCTGTTGATTGCCGCCCCTGTGCTCGGGTTGATGCTTCGGCTCGACCACGGCAGTTATGTCACCTTGGAAGTCAGCCTTTTATTGGGGACGCCGGTGCTCAGTATGGTCGGTGCTTTCGGCGCGGCAGTCACTTTAGGCGCTCGCAGAGGCGGAGCATTGTTAGCGCTATTGGTTTTGCCGCTTTATGTTCCCATACTGATTTTTGCAACGAGCGCGATAGGCGCTGCGGGGGAAGGTCTGTCGCCTAGGCCGCATTTATTGCTGTTGGCGAGCTTTTTCGTCGCAGGGCTTGTGCTCGTTCCGTTTGCCGCCGCCGCCGCGTTGAGGAACGCCCTGGAATGACGACCGCTCGAATTCCCCTGTTGCATCGTTACGCCAACCCCGCTGCCTTCGGCCGGCTGGCGGCAAAGGTCCTGCCCTGGACCACGGCCCTGGCGATTTTGTTGCTGGGGCTCGGTAGCTATTTTGCATTGTTCGCCTCGCCTCCCGACTACCAGCAAGGGGAGTCGGTGCGGATTATGTATGTCCATGTTCCGGCAGCGATCATGTCCGAGGTCGTTTATGGAATGATGGCCGCCGCTGCTGTCGCGGGTATCATTTGGAAGCACGCCTTGGCCGATCTCTTTGTTAAGGCCGCAGCACCCCTGGGCGCAGCCTTCACCTTTGTGTGCCTGGTGGCCGGCTCTCTCTGGGGAAAGCCAATGTGGGGCGCCTGGTGGGTATGGGATGCGCGGCTGACGTCCGAACTGATCTTGTTCTTCCTCTATCTCGGCTATCTTGCGCTGGTCGACGCCTTCGACGACCCGCAACGCGGCCTGAGAGCAGGCGCGATCCTGGTGTTGGTCGGTGTGGTGGACCTGCCGATCATCAAATTCTCGGTCGATTGGTGGAATACGCTGCACCAACCCGCCAGTTTGATGACGCTATCGGGTCCGAAGGTCGACCCCAGCATGCTGCTACCTCTCATGCTCATGATCGGCGGATTTATGGCCTTTTTTGTATCGGTTGTCGTACTGCGGCTCGAAAGTGAATTACTGGCCCGGCGCATTCGCGCATGGCGCACGGCCACGAGCGAGGAATAGATCGCATGCCGCATTGTCTCAGGCATGGAACCGTTATAGCTAAGCGGCTAAGAGTAGGCTCGTGATCGACTTTACAACCTTTTTCTCAATGGGCGGCTATGGTGCCTATGTTTGGCCTGCTTACGGCCTGACGGCGCTTGCCTTTGCGGGAATGCTCGGCTGGACCCTGCTGACTCTCAAGTCACGGCGCCGCGAAGAACAGGCATTGTCCGCCGCCGGTCGGAACAAACGTTCCCGCCGTGGGGTCAAATCGTGACAAGACGCGGCAAACGACGCCTGCAAGCCTTGATGCTGGGCATGCTTGGGCTCGGCGTTGCTACCGCACTGGCGCTCACCGCGTTCAGGGATAATCTTGTGTTCTTCTATAGCCCCAGCGATGTTGCCGCGGACCACATCAACCCCGGCCGAACATTTCGGCTTGGCGGCATGGTTGAAAAGGATAGCGTAAAGCACGAGGGCGACGTTACCGAATTTCGCGTTACCGACATGGCAAAGACAATCGGAGTCACCTATCGCGGCCAGCTACCCGACCTGTTTCGCGAGGGCCAGGGCGTTGTGACCGAGGGCACGCTAGACCCAGACGGCAAGTTCGTCGCTCGAGAGGTTTTAGCCAAGCACGACGAGAAATACATGCCGCCTGAGGTTGCAAACGCCCTTAAGCGCGCCGGCGAACAGCAGCACAGCACAAATACGCTGGTGGAAAAACCATGATCCCCGAACTCGGCCAATTCGCACTGGTGCTGGCAGCGCTGGTCGCACTCGCTCAATCGACCGTGCCCTTGGTTGGTGCCGCGCGGGGCAACAGCCGATGGATGTCGCTCGGCGCATCGGCCGCGATCCTGCAATGTGCGTTGATCGTGCTCGGCTTTCTCGTATTGGCATACGAACATATTGTATCTGATTTCACCGTCGAAAATGTGGTTCAGAACAGCTTTGCTGCCATGCCGCTGCTCTACAAGATCACCGGCGTGTGGGGAAACCACGAAGGGTCGATGCTGCTGTGGGTCATGATACTCTCATTTTACGGAATGCTGATCGCTGTCTTCGGCAATAATCTGCCGCGCGGCCTGAAAGCGCGTGTCCTGGCGGTGCAGGGGATGATTGGCCTGGGGTTTCTGGTCTTCATCCTTGCGACCTCCGATCCCTTCGCACGCATTATCGACCCTCCGGTCGATGGCGAAGGTTTGAACCCGCTTTTGCAGGACCCTGGCCTCGCCTTCCATCCACCGTTTCTCTATCTGGGCTATGTCGGCTTTTCGGTCGCTTTTTCATTTGCCGTCGCAGCTTTGATCGAGGGCAGAGTCGATCCGGCCTGGGCTCGCTGGGTCAGGCCCTGGACTCTGGCTGCTTGGTCGGCCCTGACACTGGGCGTCGCGATGGGGTCTTGGTGGGCCTATTACACGCTTGGCTGGGGCGGCTGGTGGGGCTGGGACCCGGTCGAAAACGCCTCGCTAATGCCATGGCTGGCTGGAACAGCACTACTCCATTCCGCTATTGTCGTGGAGAAGCGAGATGCGCTGAAAAGCTGGACAATACTGCTGGCCATCCTCACCTTCAGCCTCTCGCTGATCGGCACATTCTTGGTCCGGTCTGGCCTGACTACCAGCGTGCATTCCTTCGCACTTGATCCGGCCCGCGGCATTTTTGTTCTCGGCCTGCTGGTCGCCGCGACCGGCGGGGCGTTGACACTGTATGCGATCCGGGCACCCTCGCTCAAAATGGGCGGTCTGTTCCAGCCGATCAGCCGCGAAGGCGGGCTGATTCTCAACAATCTCCTCCTGACGACAATGTGCGCGACTGTGTTCATCGGCACGTTGTATCCGATGTTTCTCAACGCACTGACCGGACGCACGGTTTCCGTCGGACCGCCATTCTTCAACGCTACCTTCCTGCCACTGGCCGTACCGCTTGTCGCGGCGGTGGGCGTCGGGCCGCTACTCGCCTGGAAGCGCGGCGATCTTTTAGGGGCGCTCGGCCGGCTCAAATTCGCCGGGGCGGCAGCATTCGTCGTCGCCTTGGCCGTCTATTATCTGCATAACGGCGGACCCGTATTGGCAATTCCGGCCTTGATCGGTGCCGTCTGGCTGGTGGGCTCGTCGATCACCGAGGTTGCCGAACGGGTCAAGCTTGGTCAGGTTCCGCTCAGTCACAGTGCAGCACGCGCGGCAGCCCTTCCAAGGTCAGCTTGGGGTACAGCGCTCGCTCATGCTGGGCTCGGCGTCATGATCGCGGGCATGACCGGGACCGCCCTATGGACCCAGGAACGAATTCAGGCGATGGCGCCGGGCGACACAGTCGAGTTGGCCGGATATCAAGTTCGGTTGGATGGCGTCGGTCCCGTCAAAGGGCCGAATTACGATGCCCAGCGCGCATCCTTCACCGTAACAGACAGTGGCAAACTGGTCGCCGTACTCAGGCCTGAGCGACGGATCGTCCATCCACAGGAACAGGCGGTTACAAACATCGGCATTCGTACGAATTTCTTCGCCGATATATATGCGGTAATCGGTGAACCCGATCCGGCGCGGCCCGGCGCCTATGTCACCCGACTTTACGATCATCCTCTGGTGCCTTGGATTTGGGTCGGGGCCGTAATTATGGTGCTGGGGGGCATTGTATCCCTCACTGACCGCAGATTGCGTGTCGGAGCGCCATCACGCCGATCGATAGGACTCACCGATGCCGCTCTGACGGCAGAATAGAAATGCGCAGGCTGATTTTTGCTACGCCGATTTTGGTGTTCGTCGGACTTGTCGTCTATTTCGCAACTCCTCTTTTGCGCGGAACGGATCCGTCCCTTATCCCTTCGCCGTTAATCGATAAGCCGGTTCCGACATTCGACCTCCCGCCTTTACCCGGCTACCCAAAGGGGCTCAGTTCCACAGAACTCAAGGGGCAGGTACAGATCGTCAATATATTCGCTTCCTGGTGCATACCTTGCCGAGCCGAAGCACCGGTCCTGATGGCGCTGGCTCAAAATACCCATGTTCCAATTCGTGGTATCGACCAGAAGGACCGTCCCGAGGACGCCTTGGAATATTTGAAGGAACTCGGGGACCCTTATACCTCGATCGGCATGGACAGTGACCGCCATGTTTCGATTGACTGGGGCGCGTACGGGGCGCCTGAAACCTTCATCGTCGATGCCGAAGGGCGAATTCGCTACAAGCAGGCCGCCCCGCTGACCCAAGCCGATATACAGGACACGATCCTGCCGTTGCTCGAAAAGTTGGGCGCGAAATGAAGAACCCGCTCGCTGTAGCTATGATCCTGCTTAGCCTCGCCGGTACAGCCGCTGCCGTCGAGCCCGATGAAATGCTGAAAGACCCTGCGCAGGAAGCACGTGCTGAGAATATCGGCCGGCAACTGCGGTGTCCGGTTTGTAAAACCGAATCGATAGAGGAGTCTGATGCGGACTTCACCAAAGACCTGCGTCGAGTCGTTCGTGAACAGGTCGCGGACGGCAAAAGCGACCGGGAAATCCTTGATTTCATGCATGCCCGCTACGGTGATTTCATTCTGCTGAGGCCGCCCTTCAAGCCTTCAACCTGGGCGCTTTGGCTGGCACCGCCTGCACTGCTGATCATAGGTGGGCTTTTTGCTTTTTTTGTGACCCGCCGAAGGCCGGCAATGGTCGAACCGGCGCCCTTGACGCCATCTGAACAAGCGGCTCTCGAGGCGTTAAAATGATCGGGTTCTGGATTGCGGCAGCGCTGCTGACCGCCGCCGTCGTCACTCTTCTGGCCAGGCCGTTGATGCGCAAGGCCGCTCCCATCGGCTCAGCGGGAACCGATCTTGCCGTCTATCGCGATCAATTGGCTGAACTTGAACGCGAACGGATGCGCGGCCTGGTCGAACCGGAACAAGCCGCATCGATGGAAACTGAGATCAGCAGGCGCATGTTGAACGCAGCGCGCGATACTCAGCCAGCCGAGGCGACGTCGAAGCCGTCGCATGCCCTCACCGCCATTATTGCAGTAATATTTCCTATCGCAGGATTGGCAATTTATTTGATGGTAGGTCAACCGGATTTGCCCGGATTGCCCTTAGCCGAGCGCAACGTCGCGGCAGGTCAGGACCCGGTCAAGGTCATGGCGGCTATCGATGAAATCAAAGGACGGCTGAGGCCGACGAAGGACGATCTCGACCGTTGGGTGATGGTAGCGGAGGCCTACGGTAAGTTGGGTCACCCGCGTGAAGCAGTCGAAACCTTTCGCACCGCCAAGCAGATCGCACCTGACGACGTCGGGATCAGCGCCGCGCTGGGTGAGGCCTTAATCGCAGCCGACGGTGGCGCTGTCGGTGAGGAGGCCAAAAAGCTTTTTCAATCGATTCCGCCCGACACCGATCCCAGCCCGGAAGCGCGCTACTACTTGGCGCTAGCGGCCGCCCAGGCTGGGGACATGAAAACCGCCCTCAGGGGCTGGCAATCTTTGCTTGCCGACTCGCCTGCAGACGCAAGCTGGATCGACCCGACGCGAGAGCGCATCGCGAGCGCCGCACAGGCGCTGGGCCTAGACCCGGCGAAGGAGACGCCGGAACCAAGGCCGGCTTCGGCGGCAGCGTCAGCCGATTCGGTGCCGCTGGAGGGCGGTCCGGAAACGCCCGAAGGCCAAGCCATAAAGCAAATGCCGCCCGACCAGCAGTCTCAGATGATCCAAGGCATGGTCGCGAAGTTGGCTACCAAGCTTCAGGTCAATCCCGATGACTCCGACGGCTGGCGCAGATTGGCCCGCGCATACGAGGTGATGGGCCAGAACGAAAAGGCGAAGGATGCTTTGGACCACGCAGCAGCAGCAGAGGCAAAGGCCGCCGCCGCAGTGCCACCTGCGGGTCCTATGCCGGACGCTCCCAGTAGCGCAGAAGGCCAGTCAATTCAAAAGATGGCGCCGGACGAGCAAGCCCAAATGATCCGAGGAATGGTCGAGAAACTCGCAGCGAAATTGGAAGCGAGTCCCGACGATCCCGCCGGGTGGCGTCAATTGGCGCGGGCCTACCAAGTACTAGGAGAAAAAGACAAGGCTGAAAATGCACTGGCCCGTGCGGCGGATGCAGAAGCGAAGGCACCCAAGCCTTAGGGGATGCACCAGATATTTCCCGTCATTTTTTGACTCGATACAGTGCCGCAACTTGGCCGGCTTCCACAGGATCAAGTCTGTCCGGCAATAGCCGATAACCCTCGGCTATTTCGCTCGGATGCATCACAAGCACCCAATCGAATTTCTCCTGCCAACCGAGCAAATACGGCGCCCATTTCAACGTCGCCGGATCAGGCCCTGCAAGCCCGCCGGCCCAAGGCAGTTCGCCTTCGGGCAAAGACAACGCGTCGTAGGGCGGCATGACCCTTACCGGCTGCTTCGTTGGCGCCGTGAATAAAAGCGGCCAGAACGCTCCATGCTCGATAACCAACAATGCCGGCAGATGCATCGTCGAGTCATTGTAGCGCATTGCCCGCACGCTGTCGGGCCGGTTGACCATTGCCTTCGGGTCGGCATTGCGCTCGGCCTGGACGACCAGGACGCGCTCGCCCGGCTGAACCAGCCGGACGACCCGCCTAAAATCAGCGATTTGAGCATCATGTGCAGCCCAAACTCTGCCGACGTCGAAAGTTCGCGCGGCAATCGCGACCGCAAATGCAACGACGATCAACTGCGCAGTACGACCGGGCCGCACAATCGGAAATGTCCCGGCGAACAGTAGATAGCCGGCCAAAATTGGCATCCGCTGATCTACCCAGGCAGTCTGCATCAAAAAAAAGGGCACGAAGGGGTATATGGCCAGGAGACCAACAAACAGGCCTGCGAGAGACGGCGCGATTTGCAATCGATGCTCAATTGCGAAAACTGTCATCACCACAGCCACGAGAATCACCGCACCGGAGTCGAGCAAACGGTCATAGGTTAGGAACGGGCCCATCAACCCGTAAAGCTTCAAGCCGTCAGGTGATGCCGATAGAGCCCAATAATAATGCTTCAGCACATCGACTATTCCATGACCACCAGCGGGGTCATCCGCACTGATGGGTGCGCGCAAATAGAGTACCGCCGGGACGACAAACGGTAAGGTCAGTAAGGCCACACGCTTGAGCATCTTGCTCAGCCAGTCGGCCTGCCGGCGCAATTGCCACGCGCGCGATGTTTCTAGGCTGAGTAAGAGTAGGCCGAAGAATGCAACCGCAATCAAATGGCAGAAGAAAATCACAATCGCCGCCACCGCCGCAGCGCTAATCTTCAGTAGGGTCGAACGCTCCTGCATAGATCGCCACAGAGCAGCGGCGAGCAGCGCCAACCCGACCCCAATCAAAAAATTAAGAAATCCGCTAAAGAACAACCGGTTGTACGCAACCAACCCAGCGGCTAACGGCCAATAGCTGAGCCTGCCAAATACCGAACGATGCAACGCTGCGACGCCGGCAAGTGGCAAGATTAAGGCCAGACCTACGAATATCTTTCCCGAGATCATAAGCGGAACGACATGCATTAGAGCCGGCATGGCGAGGTCGATGCCGATGTTCGGCACGATCCGCCAGTGCACACCATAAATTTTCGCCAGCGCCGTGTCGCCCGGCAACCGCGCAAGGATATCCATGCGCGCTAGATGGTTCGGATAGTCGAGCAATGGTGGTATTTCCGTAAGAAAGATCGGAACCAGCAAAACTGCAATGAGCGCGACAAATACCGACCACCAAGTTGCCGCATTTGCACCGCGAACCGTGATCATGTCCTGCATTTCGGTAACCGGATCTCTCTGACAAATAATCGACGGCCGCCAAGCGGACCACAACAGTGTAACGGCAATTCACCATGCTGAAATCGAATTCGATATCCCCTAGCCGCGGAACTGACTCCGCGGCATAGCTTTGCGTGCTTGCTCGAGCATCGTGCGACACCGTACCATCCGATTTGCCGAGGCTTGGCTTATCCCGGCTGTGGCGTCAGGAAGTAGTCAATGGCCGTCGTTCCCCGCGAAATACTCCTCTTCGATTTCATCAGCCACGAAAATATGCATCTCCCGTTCAATGAGGAGTATTTGCGGACGTTGCGCGCGGCTTTTCCGGATGACGGAATCGTCTTTTATGCGCGGGCCGGACACGCAAATAATATTATGGCGCGGGTACCCGACCTGACAGGAATCCGTTTCGAGTCTTGTGAGCCGTTTTCCGCACCTCTTGGCCTGTCCAGCCACAACCCAATAGGCGGCTTGCTCGCCTCTCGCCGCTGCCTTCGCATCATGCGCCACGAGATAGCCGGCCGTGATCTCCGGCTTGTTGCGGTGCTGGGGGTCAACGGCAATCTGTATGCCACCATCGGACTCCATTGGCACAGGACATCGCAATCACCACTCCATCTGATCCTGCACGGTCAGTTGGGTGATGCGATGATCTGGCGATCGCGCAATCCGCTGGCTCGCGCATTCGACCTAGCGTCTCAGGTTCGCCATTCCCTGCCCCCATCGGTTAAGCTTGTCGCTTTGGAACTGGGCGTGAAGGAAGCGATCGCGGATCTCGCGCCGGAAAATCGGTCTGTGATCACGCTGGAGCACCCGATATTGGTTTCGGAATGGAGCAAGGATCGCCCTCCTGCGAACCGACATAAGCTCAAGATCGCATTCTTGGGAAACGCACGCCGCAGCAAGGGTTTTGAAATATTCGCCGAATTGGCGCGCCGTTCAAAGCGCACGGACCTGGAGTTCGACTCCATAGGTGTTTCAGCGCCGGATACCGACCAACTCGATATCGAAGCACTCTCTCGCAAACCGTCCCGGACCGCGATGGCCCGGGAAGACTATCTTGAGGCTGTGCGTGGGATCGACCTCGTGTGTCTCCCGCTTCACGGGCGTGCCTATGATTTCACGGCGAGCGGAACCGTCGCCGACGCGGTGTCCGCACTAAAGCCTTTGATCGCTTTTCGCAGCCGGACTCTCGACGCAATTACTGCGCGGTACGGGCCGATTGGTTGGTTGGTCGAGAGCGATGTCGAGCTTTTCGAGCTTGTTGGCGCGCTTGAACTACAGGCGTTTTCGGATTTGCGTCCGAAATGGGTGGAGAACTTGCGCAAAATGCGTGAAGCGCGGCGCCCGGAGGCGCTTGCAGGGGCCTATGCCGCACTCATCGCGGCTCCTTGATGTGGCAGATTGGCTCCGGCGTCTATTCGGCAGCAACCCTCGCCTCGGGACGTCTCGCTGTTTCAAGGCGCTCTCTGTCAACCGACTCGCGAAAGCCTCGCGGGGTCATAAACACTCCGCCGATGTCGCTCGCGAAAAAAGCAAAGTACTCCTCGAGCCATCCGTAGAACTTCACCAGCTTTGCTTCGTCATCGACATAGGGTGTGCTGCCGGGCGTCAAAGACGTGCTGTGAAAGGCCAGCGTGAACACCCGCTCGCCGCTCGCCAGCAGGTGATGGGTTAGCGCTTTTGCTTCTTTGATCATGACGCCTTCGGGCGTCAGGTTTACTCTGTTTATCAATCCCATACGGGCGAATATTCCCGGAAGATGGAAAAATCGGCCGATCTTCCCGTTGATCGCCCTAAACAAACCATCGTGGCTGGAAAGGAGACCGATGAAACTTGTGGTCAAAGGCAGTTCCAAAAGCTGATGGTCCGGATCTATCCAAAAGGGACTTGTGGCCCGAAATTCTGTAAAATCGGGACCGCCATCGATCGAATAGTCGCGCGTCGGCACAACGCTCAAATCGATCTTGAAACCCTGATCTATTAATATTTGCGGTGTGGCAGCACCGATGCCGTAACGCCCCGCCTTATACGATATCGGCTTTACACCCAGATTCTTCTCGATAGTCGATGTCAGAACGCGCAGCTTTTCCGCTTCCAGATCGGAAGGAAGATTGAACGGGTAGGTGTTACGGACAGTAATTTCCTCCGAGAAGGGAGGATTGATCCAAGGATGCAGATGCGCCCCGATCTCACATCGTCCATCCGCAACGATCTTCGCTAATGACTGATAGCCCTCTGGTTGGCTCGCGATCGCGTAGTCGATCATATAAACGGGTTTGACCGAGCATCTGTCGAACATCGATTGCAGCCGTTCAATTTGACTCATGCCATGGACAGCAATCGAGGAAGACGAATAATCGGCATTCCAATCAAAATTCTCTTCGGTATCGACGACCACGAGCAGAATCGGCCTGCGATCCGCAGACAAGCTCAAAGTCTGTGCCGGCGCGGGTGGCGTGAATATGTTTAACCTAGTGTCACGTTTGAAAATCGGGTCCCCTCGCATAGTCCGATAGACATATTTCAGTGGCTGTTTCAGGCCGAGCGATTCGGCCCGCTGGCGAAACCAGGGCATGATGACATAATTCTTTTCCGGCTCGAGCAGATAGGCCGTCGTACCCAGCGGGTTGCGACGGAAATATCGCCAGCGGAATCTCGCATACTCCTCCTTGGTGTAGACCTTCGCGTTACCACCCAGTTTTGCGACAAGAGGCGTGAATCTAGGATAAAGGTTGGTGTTAGTGAGATGCACCTTCATGAAATTGCCGATCAAAAGATCGTCGAAAAAGCCCCACTTCATCGTCTCCATAAAGGACTGTTTCGGCGCATAAAATCGGATTCCACGAGCATCCGGTTGATCGGCCGTCTCGGCATTAATATCGAATCGGCCGGTCTCACCGCCTATGACGACTTCTATAAAATCGACATACTCACGAATCAGCTCAAATTGCCGGAAAAACGTCTCGACGATTTTCCATTCTTCCGGTTGTAGTGTCGCGCTCCAATCATCGTCTGCTGTACGCGCGCTGATTTGCGACCGGTCACCGCCCAAATGGTCGGTGTGATTTGCTGTCACCAAACCGGTTGTGATGTCGACTGTTACGAACGGCTCGATCAGGCAAACATTGGGGCGGCTCCAATGTCTACGCATATCGGCCCAAGAAATCCGATAGTCGTTCGCCCACACTGAATCCGGTCGAACATAAATATGCTGCGACGAGGAGCAGCAAAAATTTTTGACGCCCAGACGGTCAGCCCCGCGAGCCACCGTCCAGACGGCTCCCGGTTTGCGCTCGTCGGGTGGCCCCGCGATCGAGCGCCCGCTTTCATCGACAAAATTGAACATATCAGCATCGATCGAGCAGAGCGCCGCAAGATAAGTTTTGTCGTTAGGATGTTGCTTGACGAGGCGCCGCAGGAACGACTCCTCTCCCGCAATTGGCGAATCGTTCTGGTTGATCAACAAGGCATCGCCCAGTTTGGCGATGAGGATCGCATCCTGATTAATATTGTCCAGACACATCACGGATACCGATCGGGAGATCTGAAACCATTCGCGGTATTTGAGTACCGTTACGGCAAAACCTTTTTCAGTAAGAAAGTTTCTGATCTCCGGATGGTAATGATCCGGAACAAGGAATTTCTTACCGGCTGGCAGCAGATCCAGCGATTCGTGATGCAAGTGATCGGGGTGGCCGTGCGAGATCCAGATATAATCCGAATTGATCACGTTCTTGATTTGCTCGGCAGTCAACGCGTGATCGAGCGCCCAACTCCCAAAATAGCAGGTCCCGACCAGCCAGGGATCGGTAGCTAGGACAGGTCGCCCATCCGCGAATAGCTGAATGGTCGCGTTACCCAGCGTTTCGAATTTTTCGTTCATTAGGCGATTCTCGCGATCAATCAGCGCGCCGGGACCGCAATATCGGCCGAAATGACTTGCAATAATCTTACCCTATACACTGACTTTTGGCGATGCGAACTTAAGAACCCGACCTTGGTCATTTCGCGGACACCGGCTTTTCGGTGAATAGGCCAAGCCGGGCGAGAAGCTTCGGCATCGCCTTCGCGGCGTGATCTTCCGGTCCGGTAGGTCGCCCGCAGAGCACCCAAAGACCGAGCAATGGCCCGGTGTAAAGTAACCCGCCAATCGCAATGGCAATGGCGAGTTCCCCGGATCGCCCTGCCATCGTCGCATCGTATGGCCAAATAGAAAGGAAATAGGCAACACCCGCGGTCATAATCCCGGTCGCAGTAAAGGTCCGCCAGACAGCGGCCAAAGTCCGCTTGATTGACAAACCTATCATAGTCGTGAGTTGACCAAACCAGATGGCTGAACTGAAAAAGCTGGTCAGAGCGAACATGATAGCCGCCCAAATCACGCCATAGGCGAAGCCGGCCCAAACAACGAGTATAACTCGGATCAATACAGTCAGAGTCATGATCGCGACAAACCTGCGCTGCCGATCTTTGACAACGTACAGATTATGAGTGAACTCACCGATGCCTTCGAACAGGGCGTAAAATGCGCAGACCCGTATAAATGCCGCTGCACCCAACCATTCCGGCCCAAGCGCAACCTCTTCGATAAGTTTCGCGACTAGCGCTATTCCAACCGATAGCGGGGTAATGATCATCAAGGTGAGCGCCAAGCCGTCAACCACGTGGCGACACAGTCGGTCATTGTCGTGGAGTACTTTCGCGTAGCCGGCATACATTGGCCCCCGAATCGGAGCGGCAACTTCGCTGACAGGTAGAATGCCAATCTGTTCGGCCGTTCGAAATAGGCCGACAGATCCAGCCCCGCCAATTCGGCCAATCAAGATAATGATCAAATAATTATTCGCGAGGCTTAGGATATTTGTCGCGAACAGCCACTTCGAAAAGCCCAGCAATTCGCTACCCGCCTTGAGCGAAAAGCGCGGTCTGTAGGGATGCATAATAAAGCTGGCCGGAACCTGCACAACCTTAGGAGCAATGGTGCCCAGCACCACCGCCCAGGCATTGTGAAGGATTAGTGCGGCCGGAATGACCACGACAAATCCGGCGACTTTGCCCAGAACATCATAAACAAAAAGCCGATCGAACCGCAGGTCCCGCTGGAAATCGATTAGCCCAATGTTTTCAAAGCCCCATATGACTGGATAGAGCGCCATCACACGCGTGACGTCGACAAGTCTCGGCTCGCGCATCGCTTCGGCGATCCAGGGGGCGGACAAAAATACAAGTCCCCCGATTACAAAACCCCGCAAGACGATTAGCGTCCATGCAGAGTCATACTGCTCGCGCGTCGGATGCTTCATCTTGACCAACGCCAAGCCAAATGAAAAGTCTGCGATCGCGTTCAACGTGTCGTATGCGGTGGATGCAATCGCTGCTAAGCCGAATGCGTCGGGCGCAAGCAACCGAACCAAAATCAGCGTACTGAAAAGGCCAATTCCTTTGAAGGCCAGACGCTTCAAAACCATCCAGGCAGCGCCCTTCGCCACGCGCTTGCCGAGAGACTGGTCTACGATGGCTTCTGCGATTGCACTTGGAAGAATAGAGTCTGGCGTCAGTTCCACTTCGGGCCTTGTTGGTTGATCAGCGATTCCCCCCACTTCCAACTATACCGCGTTAATTCGCTTTTTGGTTTTTTCACGCATTCCGATAGGTACTGATCTCGTTTCGAGAGGATATTGCTTACATGACCCGGCCAATACTGGTCTCAGATGCCAAGGTGGACGCCGCGACAGCTGCAAGTTCAACCATTCGAACTGTTACTGCCTTAGTAGGGGCAGGTCTGGTCTCTGCCGGCATAGCGGGGGATCTGCAAGCTGTAAGCGAACGCTATGCCATTGCGATAACGCCGGATATGGCGCGAATCATCGATCCCGCGGACCCGGCGGATCCGATCGCACGGCAATTTGTGCCAAGTCCCGGCGAACTCATCACTACGCCCGACGAGCTTGCAGATCCTATCGGAGACAAAAGCCATTCGCCGATTAAAGGAATTATCCACCGTTATCCCGACAGGGTGCTGTTGAAAGCACTGCATACATGCCCGGTCTATTGCCGCTTTTGCTTCCGGCGTGAACAGGTGGGGCCGGGGGGTGAATTGCTGACCGGTGAGGAACTCGATGCTGCTATCGGCTATATCCGCGCCAATCCCGCCGTTTGGGAGGTAATTTTGACCGGTGGCGACCCGCTGATGCTATCGCCCCGCAGGCTAGGGGAAATTCTCGATGCGTTGGAAGCCATCCCTCATGTTGAGACGCTGCGGATCCACACCCGGGTTCCGGTTGTGGATCCGGCTAGAATCTCACCCTCCTTGCTCAAAGTCCTTTCAAGGCAAAAACCGCTATGGATTGCGATCCATGCCAACCACCCGCGCGAGCTAACCGCTGACGCGAAGAATGCCTGCAGAAGCTTAACTCAAGTAGGCGTTGCCTTACTCGGTCAGACCGTTCTGCTACGCGGGGTGAACGATGACGCGGCAGTCCTAGAAGCTCTGTTTCGCGCAATGGTGACAATGAGAATTAAGCCATATTATCTGCATCATCCGGATCTGGCCCCGGGGACTTCCGATTTCAGGCTCCCAATTGCCGAGGGCCAGAATATCATGCGCACGTTGCGCGGGCGCTTGTCCGGGCTAGCACAGCCAACCTATGTTCTCGATATTCCCGGGGGCGCGGGCAAAGTCCCGATCGGTCCAAACATGGTTGAGACTGATGGCGTTCGTGACCTCGCCAACCGCCTTCACTCTTACGGATAAGACTTTGATTGAATGAGTGCCGGAAAGGCGGTAACTTCGAATTGTCTGCGACGAAACGACGCGACCATTGGAGGAAACGCCATGTCGGTAAGGGCAATTCTCAAGGCTAAGGGACACAGGGTCGTAACCGTACCTCAGGGCATGACGATCAAAGACGTCGTCTCGACCCTGTCGCGGGAACGTATCGGCGTGGTCGTCGTCAGCGACGACGGCACTACAGTCGCCGGTATCCTGTCCGAGCGTGACATCATCCAGGGTCTGGAGAAGCATGGTGCGGTACTGCTCGATCTAGCGGCGAGCGACCTGATGACACGCTCGTTCACGTCCGCCAAGATCGATATGCCGATCCTGCACGTGCTCGACATGATGACCCAAGGACGTTTCAGACACATGCCGGTACTGGATAACGGGAGACTGACCGGTCTGGTCAGCATTGGTGATGCTGTGAAGGCCAGGCTCGATATTCTCGAAAACGAGGCCATGCACCTCAAAGAATATATCGGCGGACGCTGACACAGAGACAATTATCTCGGCGGGGACTGAGCTCCATCGAGATACTGGTAAGCTCCGATATCAATCGGTCCCTTTATAGTGATCGATTTGCTCTGTGTTGGGTGCACATACTCAAGCTCCGGGATCAGCGGAACATCGCCTGCCAATCCTGGGTCAGCGCCGCCGCCGATGGCCGGAGAACCTAGTTTCAAGCGATAGTCGTAGCGATAGGCATCGAGCAAGCCTGCGTCCACTGCCGAACGTGTCCCGTTTTCGTCGATATCTCCGTCCCTATACAGAGGTTGTTCGACGTGTGGCGCGCCACCCAATCCCGCATCCAATAGATTGTTCCTCAGCAGCCCGGAACCCACCAGAACATTGCCTCCGCCAACAAAAATATTATTGAAAACTCTAACCGTGCTCGGTGACCGCGCGCGAATAAAGTCGCCCCGTCCAAGATCATTCACGAAGGTATTGTTGACCACATAAAGCTGCTGGATTGGATTGATCGGACCTTCTAGCGCATTCGCCAGCATCGTGCTGTTTTGCGCCAGCGGCCCTTTTTCAATCAGGTTGCCGACGACAATATTGAGTCCTCCGTTGGGAAATTCGATTTCATAGCTCGCCGAACCGCTTGCTTCGTCGGTGATGCGGTTGGCGACGATCAAGTTTCTAAGAGCCCGCGACTTGATGAGGTGCCCGATATGGCCCTCGTGGAAATAACTGCCACGCACAATCAGTTGGCGGATGTAGCTCATGTATATTTCGTGGGATTGCCCGCCGTTGCCGCCATCTCGTGCAAATTCCGAATTTTCGATGTCGATCACACTGTCGGTCGTATAAAGCGAACTTAGAATTCCTTCCTGGTTGTCATGAAAGTAGCAATTGATGACCGTCAAGTTGGCGCCTTCGGCTCGAATTCCGGCGCCATTGCCTGAAGGGACCGCAGCTTCGGCGAATTCGATATTTTCGACCACCGCGTTCCTGCCCTTGATCACCCAAATCGCCTTATTTTCGGCTGACTCCCCTGCCGCAAGCAGACGCGCGCGCCCTCCGACACCCCGAATAGTTAGGTTGTCGGCCGCCCAGATAGCGACATCGGCGGTATAGCTGTCGGCATCGATTTCAATGATGTCCCCGTTGACTGCCAAAGCTGCAGCTTGGCTCGGCAGTTTAACTGCGCGCGAGGGCCCGACCTGGATTATCCTCGTCGGGGCTGACGGCCGCGGCATCAAAAGACGCAGGGACGACGTCGCAGCGTCACCAACCGGCTGCTCGATGATCGTCATCTCGGCGCCTGCGGTCCGCACACCGCACAGGACGAGGCAAATCGGAAAATAAACAAAGAAGCACAAAGCGAAAGGCTTTGCGCTTAGGGTCGTCCGACGGACGATATTAGGCAGCTTCGGTATCCAGACCCGCGGCTTCCAGCGCTGTCGTTGCCTCGAGCCACCTCTGTTCGGCTGCTGCTAATCGCGATCCCGCCGAGCCGCGTGAGGTTTGCAATTCAGTAACCCGTATGGCCGGCCCGTTATATAGCTCTGGTTCGGCCAGTTTGCTGTCCAATGCGGCAATTTCTTTGCCGATCGCGGCTATATTCTGCTCTGCGTTTTCGACTGCGCGGCGAAGCGGCGCCAAGGACGCTCGCAAGTCAGCCGAGGATCTGCGACCGGCTTCGCGCTGTGCCGCAGTTACGGCTTTGCGTTCCTCCTTACCGCCGCGCTTGGCGCTGCGACGCTTGTCGAGCAACAACTTCCGGTAGTCGTCAAGGTCTCCGTCATAGGAAACGACCTTGCCATCGCCCACTAGCCATAGACGGTCGGCAACAAGTTCCACCAGATGCGGATCGTGCGTAACCAGGATGACGGCGCCCTCGTATTCGTTCAGCGCCCGGATCAGCGCCTCGCGGCTTTCGATATCGAGATGGTTGGTCGGTTCGTCCAGCAGCAGGATATTCGGCGCCTCCTTGGCCATCAACGCGAACAGCAGGCGCGCCTTCTCGCCACCCGATAGAGACCCGACTTTGGTATTGCTGCGCTCTTGCGAGAACCCAAACCGGCCAAGATGGGCACGCACCTTTTCTTCGGGCGCAAGCGGCATTGCGCGCTTCGCCTGTGCAAGCGCAGTGATTGTCAGATCGAACTCATCGGCTTGATGCTGGGCGAAATAGCCGACCTTTAGCTTTCCTGATTTGACCAGACGCCCGGCCATCGAATCCAGTCGCCCGGCCAACAATTTGACCAGCGTAGACTTGCCATTACCGTTCGCACCCAAAAGGGCGATCCGATCGTCGCCGTCGATACGTAGATTGAGCCCACGCAGAACAGGCTTACCGTCATATCCGACATCAACCCCTTCAAGGGTAACCAGCGGCGGGGCCAATTCCAGCGGCTTAGGAAAGTCGAACTTAACTACTCGTTCGCCGATCAGCGGGGGTATTTCATCCATACGCGCCAACGCCTTCATGCGGCTTTGCGCCTGACGCGCTTTTGTCGCTTTGGCGCGGAAGCGCTGGATGAAGGATTCCATATGCTGGCGCGCAGCCTGCTGTTTGGCGGCGGCCGCAGCCTGATTGGCTTGGCGCTCGGCGCGCTGGCGACGGAACTGATCAAAATTGCCGCGATATGTGACCAGCTTACCCTGCTCAAGGTGGATGATCATGTCAGGAATCGCGTTCAGAAATTCGCGATCGTGGCTCACCAGCAAAAGAGTTCCGGAATAGGCTTTAAGATAGGCTTCCAGCCAAATTGTGGCTTCAAGATCTAGGTGGTTGGTGGGCTCATCCAGCATCAGTATATCCGGACCGGCAAAAAGGGCCGCCGCCAAAGCGACGCGCATCCGCCAACCGCCTGAAAACTCGCTGCAGGCCCGGTTCTGCGCTGCGTCGTCGAAGCCTAGCCCCGCCAGGATTTCGGCGGCACGGGCGGGAGCCCGATGTGCCTCGATATCGGCCAATCGCTGATGCACAAAGGCTATTCGCATCGGGTCGCCGTCAAAATGCGGCGACTCGAGCTTTTCAGCCTCATCCAAAAGAGCCGCGCGCTCCACGTCTGCCGCCAGCACCGTATCGAGCAAGCTTCGGCTGCCGCCCGGCATTTCCTGTGCGACGGAACCGAGCCTGGCGCCCGTCGTCATCCCGACCTCCCCGCCATCGACAGACAATGCGCCGACGAGCAGCTTCAGCAGTGTTGATTTGCCGGCGCCATTGGGCCCCACCAATCCGGCTTTGTGGCCGGTCGGAATGCTGGCGCTGGCGTTTTCGAGCAGCGTGCGGCCCGCGATGCGATAGGTAAGGTCGGTAATTTGTAGCATGGATGCCCTCTTAACATGAGAGCGGCTTTCCGCCAATCGCGGGCGGGTTGCAGTGCGATAAAACCTGCTATCCCCACACAGCAGTCGATGAGGGTTGCATCCAGGCTCCATCATATTTGATGCCGGGCACCCGGTCATGTTCCAGTAGCAGCGGACCATCGAGATCGACGAAGTCTGCACCCTGCGCCAAAAGAAATGCCGGCGCCATTGACAGGGAAGTAGCGACCATACAGCCGACCATCACGCCAAATCCTGCCGCCTGTGCCGCGGTCTTCAGCGCCAAAGCTGACGTCAGACCACCAGTTTTGTCGAGCTTGATATTGACCACGCCATATCGTCCACGCAACACGGACAAGCTGTCGATACCATGGCAGGATTCGTCGGCGCCGAGAGGTACAGGAGATTCGAAGTCGGCCAGAGCTTCGTCCTGGCCCGCCGGCAATGGCTGTTCTATCAACGCCACGCCATAGTTCGCCAGCGGCAGCGCAATTGCCGCGAGCTGTTCAATCGTCCAAGCTTCGTTCGCGTCAGCGATCAGCCTGGCATTCGGCGCGTTTCGCCGAACGGCAGCCACTCGCTGAAGATCCAGATCGCCGCCGCCAAGCTTCAGTTTGAGGAGAGGCATTGCTGCGGACCTGCGCGCCGCCTCCCCCATCGCCTCGGGAGACCCGAGGCTGAGAGTGAAAGCAGTAGCGACGGGTGCGGGCTGCGCCAGGCCCGCCAGCTTCCAGACAGAATTGCCGGAAGCCTTGGCCTCCAGATCCCAGAAGGCGCAGTCCATGGCATTGCGCGCCGCACCTGCGGGCATCAGAAGCTGCAGGGACCTGCGATCCATACCTTTGCTCACAGCTCCGACTTGCCCCCTTAGGGAGGCGATGACGCCTTCTACGGTTTCGCCGTAGCGGGCATAGGGCACGCATTCGCCCCGGCCGCGCACCTTGGTGCCATCCCGGCATGCCGCTGAAAGCTCTACTACGACGACAGCTGCTTCGCGTTTGTTGCCGCGCGAAATCGTAAATCCGCCGCGTATGGGATAAGTCTCGCACCGGACTTCCGACAATTCCGGATTAAAATACAGAGGGTTAGACGAATCCGCCATTAACGTGTATTTCTATTTCCTTATACAACCATGAGTAGGCTTGCTTCAAGAAGCCGCAACCTTCTATGGTCCGTCCCGTTGAGCAATCCCCCCAGGGCGCAAGATTGGGGGCCGTCGCAGGGAGCCAGTCCGGAGTGAGCGTCGCCCAACACAGTTCACGCATCACTATTCCCGAATTGGTGAGCCGTAAAGGCGGCGAACCGATTGCGATCTTGACCGCCTATACCGCACCGGTGGCGCGGCTGGTCGATCCGCATGTCGATATGATTCTGGTCGGCGATACTCTGGGCATGGTGATCTATGGCATGGCCTCCACTTTGCCGGTGACGTTGGACATGATGATCGCCCACGGCCGTGCGGTGGTTGGCGCCAGCCGCCATGCTGCGGTCGTGGTGGACCTACCCTTCGGCAGCTATCAGGCCTCCCCGGCGCAGGCCTTCGCCTCAGCCGTGCGGGTGATGGCCGAAACGGGATGTGACGCCGTCAAGCTCGAGGGCGGCACGGAAATGGCGGAAACCGTGGCTTTTCTGGTGGCCCGCGGCATTCCCGTCATGGGCCACGTCGGGCTAGTCCCGCAGTCGGTCCACGCGCTGGGCGGCTACAAGGCCCGCGGTCGCGACCCCAAGGAAGCGAAGCGGATCGTTGCGAATGCGGTCGCGATTGCGGCGGCGGGGGCATTTGCGATTGTGATTGAGGCGACGATCGACCCGGTCTCGCGGGAGATTACGGCAGCGGTCCCGGTGCCCACGATCGGCATCGGCGCATCGGCCGCCTGCGACGGACAAGTACTCGTTATCGATGATGTTTTGGGTCTAGCCGGCGATTTCAAGCCCAAGCTGGCCCGCCGCTATGTCGACCTCGGCTCGCAAATCGCCGAAGCCGCCAGAGCCTATGCCGCCGATGTGAAGTCTCACCGTTTTCCCGGCCCGGAGAATGTCTATGGCGTACCCAAAACCGGCGCCTGATCAAATGCTTATCGAGCAGAGCCCAGCGGGCCTTCGCCGCTGGTGCGCCGCGCGTCGGCGTGCCGGCGAGCGTATCGGCCTAGTCCCCACCATGGGCGCGCTCCATGAGGGTCATCTCGCGCTTGTGACCGCGCTGCACGCGGCGGTCGACCGCGTCATCGTCAGCATTTTCGTGAACCCCACCCAGTTCGCACCCGGGGAGGATTATGCCCGCTACCCGCGTAGCGAGGATTCGGACCTGGAAAAGCTCCGCGCCCTCGGCGTCGACCTCGCCTATATGCCCACTCCCGACGTCATGTACCCCACCGGCTTCACCACCGAGATCGCCGTCGGCGGCCCTCTGACCCAAGGTCTAGACGCGACAGCCCGCCCAGGCCATTTCACCGGCGTCGCCACCGTCGTCGCCAAGCTGCTGCTCCAGGCGATGCCCGACGTCGCCGCCTTTGGGGAGAAGGACTATCAGCAACTGCAGATTATCCGTCGCATGGCCGCCGACCTCGACCTGCCAGTCGAGATCCTGCCGGTCAAAACCGTACGGGATAATCAGGGCCTCGCCCTCTCGTCGCGCAACGCCTATCTGACCCCGGCCGAGCGCGATCTCGCCCGGCAGTTGAACAAGATCCTGGCCTCGGCCGCGGCTGAGCTTCAGTCCGGCGCCTCCGGCCGCGAAGCCTGCGCCCGGGCTGAGGCCAAGCTGCTCGCCATCGGCTTCACCGGCGTGGATTATGTGGCCCTGGCGGACCCTGACAGTCTGGCCCCGCTTGAGAGCCTGACTGCCAAGGGCCGCATCCTGGCCGCCGCCCGCATCGGCAAGACCCGGCTGATCGACAATCTGGCGGTGGAAGCCTCTCGATGATCCGTGTCATCCGCGCCAAGCTGCACGGCATCCGCGTCACCGGGGCCGACCTCAACTATCACGGCTCCATCACGCTCGACCCCGACCATTGCCGCCAGGCCGGTATCTATCCCCTGGAATTCGTCGAGATCTGGAACAAGACAACGGGTGCGCGCATCAGCACCTATGTGATTTTCGGAGAGGCCGGCAGCCGCTGCTGCATCCTGAATGGCGCCGCCGCCCGCACCTGCCACGCCGGCGACGAGCTGATCATCGCCGCCTCGGACTATATCGCCCCGGCCGAGCTGCCGAACGTCAACCCCCGCATCCTGACCTTCACCCCCGAAAACGAGGTCGACGAGCGCCTGGCCTATCGCGTCGAACCGAACGACGGCCATTTCGATTTCCACATCGACAGGGTTTAGCGCCTAGTGTGGAAGGCGCTTGGCCTTCTACACTAGGCTCCATAAAATCTGCGTCATTTGCGGATGTTTCTTATCCACAGATTGCGCAGATTTACGCAGATAAGTTTGTGCCTTCCCCCTCAATCCCGGTCCGGCGCCCCCAGCGGGAACAGCGGGCGGTACTGCCGGGCCTCGTCCACCGCCCGGGCGAATGACGGGCGAGCCAGCAGCCTCTGGCGATAGGCCTTCAGCGTCGTGAACTCGTCGCCGATCGGGTGGGTCCAGTCGGCATAGAACAGGGCGGGGGCCGCGGAGCAGTCGGCCAGGGTGAAATCATCACCCACCGCCCATTCATGGCCCTTCAGCTCACCCTCCAGCCATCGATAGGCGGTGTCGAGCAGAGCCTTGGCCTGCGCTGCGCCATAGGGGTCGGCCATGCCCGGCGGGCGCAGGGCCTCAGACACCAGCCGCCCCTGGGGGGTCGTCACGTAATTGTCGAAGATCCGGTCCATCATCCAAACCTTAAGCGCGACTTTGAGATCGTCTGGGATCAGCCGCACCGGGCCGGGGTGGTGGAGCCCCAGATATTCGATGATGACGGTCGCCTCCATCACCCTGCGGCCGCCCTCGGCCAGCACCGGAAATTTGCCGATCGGCCACAGAGCCGCGAACGCCGCACCGTTTTCCGGATGGTCGGGCGACAGCAGGCGCCATTCGAAGGGGATATCGTTCTCGTAAAAAGCGATCAGCGCCTTTTGGCAATATGACGAGAAGGGGTGGCCATATAATTCGAGAGTCATCGTTTCCTCCTGTTCCAGCGCCGGCACTTAGGGCTAAGCCGCCTCCGGAGTCGTGAATTGCTTCACCATCGGCTTTCCTATGCGGTTGCGCACCTGCCAAAGGTCATCAAATCCTCCGCGAGAAACCCCGGCCTTCAGGCCGGGGAGGGATAGCGGTCTGGCATTCAGCCCGGGTAAGTATTAAATTGGCCTTGCGGCGGAACACGTCGTGCCTGCGCGTGGACGGTTCTTGTTCTAAACACCCGAGTGAATCGCGAACTGGACGGTGACTAACACGGCCACCCAAAAACCGCAGAAATGCGGGGATGTTGGAAACCTTAAGGTTCGGGGCCGCTCGTAAAAGGGCGGTCCTTTTCTTTGTCCCTTCGCCGTTGTAAACTAAGTCCGTGGCCGTGTTAGTCACCGTTCAATCCTTGTCTTGCTCGTCGGGGCCTTGAAAATCTTCGTCGTTCACGGCGGGGAAGATGTTAAGGCCGTCTCCTAATGGTAATCTTCATAATCCCTGGCGGGGTTACCGGCTAAGCCCGGCGGAAACCACCCCCAAATGAAAAGCCCGGAATTGCTTCCGGGCTTTTCTGTCTTCTTTAGGCTGGGCTTACTTCTTGTCCCACCAGCCGGTGTCTTTATCCCGCCAGCCCTGGTCGGCGTCGCGGTCGTGCTTATAGTCGTAATAATGTTCGGTGTTGGTCGTGCGATAGGTGGTCGCGGCGCCGGGGTTTTCCCAGGCGTGCCAGGAGTGGCTGCGGTCCCAGTATCCGTCGTTGTAGCCGAAGGCGATCCCGGGGGTGGAGACGACTACGTCGGCCGCCATCGCCGGCACGCCCACGGCAAGCGTGCCGCCGCTCAGCGCAATCGCGATCAGCGCTATTTTGATTGAACTTCTCATGAACATCTTCTTTCAGGAGCGTGTCGACGCTCGTTTCAGATCGGCCATGCCGGAATGCACTCTGCCCGGAAGGCGTTATGAATAGTATGTGACGAGACCCCGGTACGTTCCGTCCAAACCTCGGGGCCGCTTGTTCGAACGCCTGCCCCACTCAGGGGTTTACTGTTCGTCTGTCGTGCAGAGCGGGTTAAGGTTCCCTCATGACCATCACCATCATTATCGCCACGGTTTTGACCATCCTGGTTTTAGGGATCGGGGGCTTGATGACCACCATTGGCCCCTGGTACCGCAATTTGCGAAAGCCGCGTTGGAACCCGCCCGATTGGCTGTTCGGCCCGGCCTGGGCAATCATTCTGGGCCTGGCTGCCTGGGCCGGAGTCGATGCCTGGGCGGGTGCCCCCGACGGGTCGGCGCATTTGCGCATCGCTGCCCTGTACGGCGTGAATATCGCGTTCCATATGGCCTGGAGCCCGCTGTTCTTTAATCTGCGCCGGCCCGACTGGGCCTTGGCTGAGGTGCCATTCCTGTTCCTGTCGATCTTGGGCCTCATCGTCGGTCTGGCGCCGCTCTCGGCGCTGGCGCCCTGGCTGCTGCTGCCCTATCTGCTGTGGGTGGCGTTCGCCGCCTTCCTCAACCTTATCATCGTGCGCCTGAACGCACCGTTCAGAGGTTCTTGAATATGTACTACTGCACGGTACATTGGGGTCAACCTGAGGTGTCGGATGATCGTCGGTTTTCGGGACGGCTGGCTGGAAGATTTCTTTGTGAAAGACATTCGTTCAAAGAAAATCCCCGCCGACATTGAGTCGCGTTTGTTTCGAAAAATCCAGATAATCGATGACGCAACGACCGACCGGGATTTGCGGATGCCGCCTAGCAACCATTTTGAGCGGCTGAAAGGAAGCCTGACCGGGTTTCATTCCATTCGGGTCGACAGGCAATGGCCCCTGATCTTTGAATGGGATGACAATCTCGGTGAGGCGCGGGGCATCTATCTCGACAACCATAGTTACTTGTGAGGGCCAAGCGATGTTGATGACGAAACGCAAACCGGCCAGCGTCGGTGAGATTCTGACTGAGGAGTTTCTCTCGCCGATGGGTCTGACGCAGGCAGCCCTGGCTGAGGCGATGGGCGTGCCGCGCAAGCATGTCAACGAACTATGCAACGACCGCAGGGCCGTGACGGCGCCAACCGCCCTGATCCTCGCCCGCGTGTTTGGCAACAGCCCCGAATTCTGGCTGAACACGCAGCGGCGAAGCGACTTGTGGGCCGCAATGAACTCGCCACGCGAAATCGAACGGATCGGGCGCGCCCGGCCGCTTAATGTGGCGGCTTGATCGTCCAATGAAAAAGCGGGGAAAAGAATGACCGATACAGGCAAGCTGGCGGGCAAGGTCGCCATCGTCACCGGGGCGGGGCAGGGCGGCGGCATGGGGGCGGCGCTAGCATTGGCTGCCGAAGGGGCGGCTGTCCTGCTTTTCGGCCGCACCCGGGCAAAGCTGGCTGCGGTGGCGGAACAAATCACGGGACGCGGCGGTCAAGCGGCCGTCTTCGCCGGCGACGTCACGCTCGAGGCCGATCTGAACGCGGCCATCGCTTTGGCCGCGCGCCGCTTCGGCCGCTTGGACATTCTGGTCAATGCCGCCCAATCGCCTGAGATGCGCAACACCCCGCTCCTTGAGATCGCGCCCGCCGTGGTGGCCGAATTGTGGAGCTCGGGCGCGGCGGCAACGCTGAATTTCATGCGGCTGGCCCACCCCCATATGAAGGCGGCGGGCGGCGGCAGCATTATCAATTTCGGAAGCGGTGCGATGTTCGGGCCCAAACATTACGGCGTCTATGCCGGGGTCAAGGCCGCGATTCAGGCGATCAGCCGGGCCGCCGCCCTGGAATGGGCGCAAGACAAGATCCGCGTCAACATGGTGGTGCCGATGGTCGCCTCACCCGCCACCGACGCCGACCCGACGCCCAATGCGATATTGGAAAAAGTCATCCCACTGGGCCGTATCGGCGACCCTGAGGCCGACATCGGCCGCCCTATCGCCTTCCTCGCCGGCCCCGACAGCCAGTTCATCACCGGCTCCACCCTGATGCTCGACGGCGGCCTGACCTATCTGCGCTAAGTTCATTTCCGCCTCCGTCAAGGCGTCGTTTTTTGAAACACCAAGGCGCCAAGACGCCAAACGAACTGGTGGACTGTGGTTGGACTGCACCCCGTTGGTGAGACAGGAAGCTTAGGCACACATCGTTCTACCAACCGCCAGCGGCCATGCCTGTTCGCGAGGGCTGGGGTTTGCCGCGAACGCGGTCCCGTCCACCCACATCCGATGCAAAACCACCGCGATCCGGCGCGCCTCGGCCGCGCCCAACCTTGCCGACTTTCTGGCCAAAGTTCCGCAGGATACCCTGCAGCTCGTTGTCGATCGCCTGCCGCTGGTTCGAAAGCATCCGGCGATTGGTCAGCAAAACACGTATCTCATGTGCCTGGCGCGACTTGATATGCACCGGCTGATACCAGCCCGTCCGAACGATTTGCGCGATTGCGCACGCATCGTTGCGGTCCGTCTTATTCTTCTGCGCCGACAACGCCGCCCTCACCTGGCGCGCCTCACGACAAACAACCGGCCGCGAGCGATCCCATCATAGTGAATGCTACAGGAGTTCGATATAATCGCCACCTCGATCGGGGAGGACATGATGGGGTTGGGCCGAATTGGCGGATATATATTCGTCGCACTTGTGGCGGCGCTGCTCACCTTCTATGCGGTGCGCGTAACCAACGGCGACACGGCGCGTTGCGAGGTTCGAATGCAGCTGACATCGTCGATGTTGTCGGCCCTGAAAGATAATCTCGAACGCGCCCGCAGTGCAGCCCACAGCGCGACGATGGCCGACAAGCACGATCCACAGGCCGCATATCAGGCGGAAGAGCAATCGGCCGAGCAGCAATTCGTTTTTGATCTGCATGATCAACTTGCTGCGGAATATCGCCGCCATCGCCGGGCGCTCGATGGCTGTTTCTAAGACTCGAAAGGCTCAGTCTTTCGGCGGGTCGAGAACCAGCGCATAGGTCGACATGATACGCTTTACCCCGGCCGCCATCTGGCTGGAGGAAAGCGTCGCGCCTGAGATGATCTGGATATCGTCGAACTTGTTGCCGTGGTGCTTGCCATAGAACTGAGCGCGCCATTCAGGCAGCGTAATTCCATCGTACTTGTCCAGGCATTCAAGAATCTCGATATGCTTGACGCTGCCCTGCGGGCTGATTCCGATCGCATAGCTGATCCAGTCGTCGCGCCCGCGCACCTGATCGATGATGAACCATCCTCCGGTAGAAACCTTCCAGGCCTTGATGTCCCGGCTCCAGACATTGACGTCGGAATCGGTGATGATCGCGTTGAATTGATCCTGGTCGAGTTTGACGAAATTCGGGGAAAAGGTGGCTTCGGGAAACATCGAGGCCTGGGCCTGCTCGATCGTCATATAGTTGGCCGCAACGCACGGTGCGCTGGCAAAAATTGCGGCTGGTACCAACAGGAGTTGTGAGCGCATTTGCGGTCTCGAAGACGACTATCTCATCGGAATATCAATTGTCGCGTTCGATATAGTGCGATCCACCGCAACTATGTCAACGGCCCGGAGTGTCACAGGGAATTGGCCTGTCGACTATAATCCCTGGTGTCAGCGGTTAATATTGGCGCGCCCGGAATGACTCGAACCTCCAGCCTTCGGATTCGTAGTCCAGATATTGGCTGTGAATTATGGCCTTGAATGGCCGAGTTTGGAGCGGGATCATGAACTTTGGCCCCGATTGTGAAAATGGCAACCCCCGCGATAACCGCTGATCTCCGTCGGTCGCCGTGTATGTCCGCAGGGGAAGAGCGTGGGCACTGATTTGCATTGATCGCGCCGAACTGTGCCCCGTCAGCATGATTTCGACACATGTCGTAATCGACAGACTTTCATGGAAACCGGAACAAGTATCGATTCACGGACCTTACCTTTGGGCTCGCAATAGAGGCGTCGAAAGCCGGTGGTTGAATTGACTAACGCCGCTTCGGTTTTTCTCCCACGACCCGAATTCGATGAGTTTCTATTCTCGCCGATCGGGTGGGCAGCAATGCCACGCCGCTCAGCGTACTTTCTGTGCTGGCGCGACTATATATCAATCCTTGGCAGGAGGCTGCCGAATTGGCTCGGTTACGGGGGAAAACCGCGACTGAGAGATTGGCATCCTTGATTGCCGCACAGCGGAAAGGTTTAGCGGCGCATCTCGCGGGAACGATTATGAATGATATTATCATCACGCGGGCTCTGCATGTTCTCGCCGTGGTCATCTGGATCGGCGGTGTGGCGAAGGCGACCCGGGTCGTGCTGCCAGCGGTCAAGCGCGGTGATCTGGGCACCGATCGGCTCAGCGCCTTCCGGGAAATCGAGCGCCGCTTCATCTGGCAGGCGCGGACAGCCTTCATTGTCGCAGGCATGAGCGGCTTCTGCGTGACGGCGCGCCTCGCACGCAAGGGAGCAGCAGGCTCATGAGAGTACGCTTCTGGGGAACGAGGGGATCGATCGCAACACCCGGGCCTGACACGATCCATTTCGGCGGCAACACCTCGTGCGTCCAGGTAACCACCGACAGCGGCGCCTTGCTGATCTTGGACTGCGGCACCGGCGCCCATAGGCTGGCCGCTCATTTGATGGCCCAGGGCAAAAAGCCCATTACCGCGAACATCCTGCTTGGACATACGCACTGGGATCATATTCAAGGCTTTCCGTTCTTCAGCCCGGCCTTCATCAAAGGGAACTCCGTCGCGATCCATGGCCCGGAAGGCAGCCGCGGATCGCTGCACGACGTGCTGGCCGGCCAGATGGAGTTCACCTACTTCCCCATCGAGCTGGGCCAGTTGCCGGCCGCGATCACCTATCACGACCTGACCGAGGGCATCCACACGATCAACGGCGTGCGAGTCGTGGCGCAATATCTCAACCATCCGGCCATGACATTGGGCTATCGGATCGAAGCCGACGGCGTGGCGGTGGTCTATCTGGTGGATCACGAGCCTTTCTCCGACGAGCTCTGGCGCGCCGTCGCCGAGCCGGGCCATATCGAGTCCATCCTGCACGAGGGCGATCGCCGCCACGCCAAATTCATGGCCGACGCCGATCTGGTGATTCACGACGCCCAGTACACGCCCGAGGAGTACCCCTCGAAGAAAACCTGGGGACACAGCACTTACGACTACGCGGTGCAGATCGGTGCGGCGGCCGGCGTGCGCCGGCTGGCGTTGACCCACCACGATCCGAGCCACAATGACCATTTCGTCGCCGATATCGAGCAAAAGGCGCGGACTTTGGCCCTGCAACTTGGGACGGGTCTCGATGTCTTCTGCGCTTACGAAGGCTGCGAACTCGTCTTGGAGCCGCGCTCCGCCTTTAAGCCCTTTATCGCGACGGACCCCTTTCAGGCGTCCGTCGCACAGCGACGCTTTCACATCCTGGTGGTTGATGACCAGCCCGACATGTTGGCATTGATCGTTCGTGCGCTGGAGGACGACCAATATATTGTCAGCAAGGCGACAAGCGGGCCGGAGGCGCTCCGAATGATCGAGGGGTACATGCCGGACCTCTTGGTGCTGGATTACAAGATGGTCGGCATGGATGGCCTCGCGGTCATGAAATCGCTCCGCGCCAAGCCCGAGGCACAGGGCCTACCCGTGCTGATGCTCACGGCAATGACCGATGAGCCCAGCACCCGCGCCGGATTTGAAGCAGGGGTGTTGGACTATGTCACCAAGCCGTTTTCGATCCCGCAACTTACCTCACGAGTTCGGGCCTGCCTCGCCAGAACCCAGCTCCCGTAATCATGTGGCGGGCTGGTCGGGGATGATCTCGACTCGATCCAGGTAGTTGGACAATTCGCCCACCCATTTGCACGACGCGTCGGCGTCGGCGCTCTCGGCCGCCTCCTGAAGGTTGGTGCCGATGTCAGTGATGGCCTGGAATCCAAAGGCGCCCCCGGAGCCCTTCATCTGGTGCCCCAGATTTTTCACGGTCTCAAAGTCAACCTGATCCAGGGCGTCCAGCATGGCGGTGACATTTTGCCTGCAGTTCTGCAGATAGGTGGGGATCAAGTCCGCGAATTTCCGATCCGCATTCACAAGGATCGTACCCATCCGGCTGCTTCCCTCTCCTGGTGACGGAGGGTCGAGCATGAAGTGCTCCTTGATCGCCTGCAGCAGCACCTCTTGTTTGATTGGTTTCGTTAAAAACGCCGTACATCCTGCCGCCAGACACATTTCTCGATCGCCCTTCAGGGCAGAGGCCGTCAGTGCGATGATTGGGGTGGGCGGCCGGTCGTTCGCCCCTTCCCAAGCTCTGATCGTCCGCGTCGCGGTCAAACCATCCATGACCGGCATTTGCCGATCCATCAGGACAAGGTCGTAGTGTCGCGCGGTAATCTTTTCAAAAGCGATGGCTCCGTTTTCGGCGATTTCGACCCGGTACGGCGTGTCCTGCAGGTAGGCCTCGGTGATCGTGCGGTTGTCGGCGGAGTCCTCCACCAGAAGAATATGCAGCGCCGGCAGCGGTGGTTCGGGACCCATATCGACAGGCACAGTCGCCTGCCGCTTGGCCGCGGCCCAGATCTCGAACGGCACGGCGAAAGCAAACACGCTCCCCTGCCCGACTTCGCTGGCCACCCAGATGCGCCCGCCCATCAGCTCGACCAGGCGCTTCGAAATCGTCAACCCCAACCCGGAGCCGCCGAACCGGCGTGTCGTGGAAGAGTCGGCTTGCGTGAAGCGCTCGAACACTCGGGCCAACTTCTCATGCGCAATGCCGATGCCTGTGTCCGAGACAGTGAAGCGCAAGGCGGTCGGCACCGAACCGTCCTTATCCTGCTCGACCTTCAAGGAAACCTCGCCGGCCTCGGTGAACTTGATCGCATTGCCAAGCAGGTTGAGGAGCACTTGCCTCAGTCGGGTCGGGTCGCCGACCAGGTCATTGCTCACGCTCGATGCGATCTCGTACACTAGCGCCAACCCTTTCGCATGGGCCCGGGGCGCCACCATTTCGATTACCTTCTCCAGGTGGTCGTTCAACGAAAAGCCGGTCCGTTCTAGCTCAAGCTGTGAGGCTTCGACCTTGGAGAGATCGAGGATGTCGTTGATGAGATTCAGCAGGTTGTCGCCGGAACGCCGGAAAATCTGGACATACTTGTCTTGTTCTGTGGTAAGAGCGGTCTTCGCGAGCAGGTCCGCGATGCCCATGATCGCATTCANNTCTCGGCGGCGGCCTTGGCCTGCTGTAGCTCCACCTCGACCCGCTTGCGTTCCGTAACGTCACGCGCCGCTGCGAAGACGCCCTCCAGCTTACGATTCCGGTCGTAGAATGTTGTCGCGTTATAGGACACCACCGTTTGCTTGCCGTCGCGGGCCCGTGCCGTCAGTTCGTAGTCAGTGACCG